>JAIEDJ010000029.1:4268-22396 GCA_029068025.1 Oscillospiraceae bacterium
CACAGATCAGACGGTTCTTCCCGTCAACAAGTTTGTACATGGTCTCCTGCGGGAAATATCTCACTTTGCCGTTAAAAACGTCAAAGAATTCAAGTCCGGGGGTGTTCACCTCGGAGTAGCCGTAACTTTCAAACAGCCCGGTGATCTTTCCCGATATAACGCGCCTTGCGGCACATTCCTCAAACAGCATATCCCGGGTTCCCTCGGGTGTAAGCAGATCGTTTCTCTTCAAAATATTTGTCCCCCTCTGCCGCTTTAGCGTAGTAATGTGATATTATAGTATCACACTACCATAGTGTAACATATATATTATTTTTTGTCAAGTGCCAAGCGCTGTTTTGTAGAAATATCTATAAATCTTCAACAATGTTGAAAATCTCTCACATATCAAACAGCGTAAATTGTGCCGATTGCTGATATCCCTTGAACACGCCCATTGACTTCAGCTTCTCAATGACCGTGCCGTTCACGCCGCTTTGCGATTGTATCTCGTCGATACTGATAGCGTCGCCCGCGTCGATTACCTCCTTGAGCTTGACCGCGGCGTTTTCACCACAGCCCGGCACGGAATTGAACGGCAGACGGATCTTTCCGTCCTCGACAACGTAACCCGTAGCCTTGGACAGCTTTGCGTCGACGGGCAGAACATCAATGCCGCGCATCATCATCTCATAGATCAGCAGCAGCGCGTCAAGTATGCCCTTCTCCTTCACTCCGGGATTCTGCATTTCCTTAAGGGATCTGATACGCTGCTTTACCGCGTCCTTTCCGCTCAGCACCGTATCGATCTCGAGATTTTCCGTGTGCTTTGTGAGGGTCGCGGCATAAAACTCCACAGGTCTGTGTATCTTGAACCACGCCAGCTTTATTGCCGCGGTAACATACGCTGCCGCGTGAGCCTTCGGGAACATATACTTGATCTTCTTGCAGCTCTCGACGTACCAATCCTCAACATCGTGATCCTTAAACGCCTGATAGATCTCATCGTTGAACAGCTTCTTGGCGTTGCCCTTACGTGTGATCTCCATGATCTTGAACGCCATTGACGGATCCAGACCCTTGTGCATAAGGTACACCATAATGCTGTCACGTGTTCCGATAACGTTGGATATCGTACACGTACCGTTTTTGATCAGATCCTGCGCGTTTCCGAGCCACACGTCCGTTCCGTGCGACAGACCCGAGATCTGCAGCAGATCGGAAAAGTACTTCGGCTGCGCGTCAATAAGCATCTGCATTGCGAAGCCTGTGCCGAATTCCGGGATACCCCAGGTACCGCACTGAACGCCGATATCCTCGGGCTTAAGTCCCAGCGGCTCCGTTGAGGTAAACAGCTTGTATACCTCGGGATCGGAGGTCGGAACCTCGGAGATCTTCAACCCCGTCATATCCTCAAGGTGCTTGTACAGCGTCGGCACATCGTGTCCCAGCTCGTCCAGCTTGAGGATAGTATCATGGAGAGCGTGGAAGTCGAAGTGTGTTGTGATCATATCGCTCTCGGTCTTGTCGGCGGGGTGCTGAACGGGCGTGAAATCGTATACCTCATAGTCGTTCGGAACAACGACCATTCCGCCCGGGTGCTGAGATGTCGTTCTTTTAACGCCCGTGCAGCCGATGGAAAGACGCTCGATCTCGGCGTTGTTGAACGTAAGCCCGCGCTCCTCGCAGTATTTCTTGACAAAGCCGTATGCGGTCTTGTCCTGAACAGCGGAAATAGTACCGGCCTTGAATACGTGATCCTTTCCGAACAGTTCTTCCGTGTATCGGTGGACCTTTCCCTGAACCTCACCCGAGAAGTTCAGATCAATATCGGGCGCTTTGTCGCCCTTGAATCCAAGGAATGTCTCAAACGGGATATCATGTCCGTCGCGTATCATATCCGTTCCGCACTCGGGACAGCTTTTAGGCGGCAGATCGAATCCCGACCCCACCGAACCGTCCGTGATAAACTCGTTCCAGCGGCATTTCGGACAGCGGTAATGCGGAGCCAGAGGATTTACCTCCGAGATTCCCGACATTATCGCTACAAACGACGACCCTACCGAACCGCGCGAGCCGACCAGGTATCCGTTGTCCTCTGAATATTTGACCAGCTTCTGCGCGATCATGTATAAAACCGAAAATCCGTATTTTATAATGGAGTCCAACTCTTTTTTCAGACGGCTTTCCACGATCTCGGGGATCATGTCCTTGTAACCATACCACGCCATTGCTCTGTCCCAGCAAAGCTGCTGCAGCTCCTCTTCCGCGCCGGGCAGCGAAGGCGTATACGTCCCCTTGGGGATAGGACGGATATCGTCGTCGATTATATCCGCGATTTTATTGGTATTGGTAACGACCACCTCAAACGCCTTTTCCTTGCCGAGATATTGAAACTCCGCCAGCATTTCATCTGTGGTGCGGAAGAACAGCGGAGCCTGATGATCCGCGTCACCATACCCCTGACCCGCCTGGAGTATCTTGCGGAATATCCCGTCCTCCGCGTCCTTGAAATGAACGTCACAGGTAGCCACACACGGCTTTCCAAGCTTGTCCGCAAGCGTCACGATCCTTTGATTGAGCATACGCAGCTCTTCCTCGCTGTGTACGTTTCCTTTGCGGAGCAGGAATTCGTTGTTGGCGATAGGCTGTATCTCAAGATAATCGTAGATCCCGGCGATCTTTTCCACTTCCTCCTGCGGCTTCCCATCAAGTATGGCGCGGAAAAGCTCGCCCGCCTCGCACGCCGAACCGATAATAAGCCCCTCGCGGTGCTTCATAAGCTCCGACAGCGGAATACGCGGCTTTTTGTAGAAATATTCAAGGTTCGACAGCGATATCAGCTTGTACAGGTTTTTAAGCCCGATCTTGTTCTTCACAAGAATGATCATATGATAGGAAGGAAGCTTTTTCACGTCAACATCGCCGAGTATGCCGTTGAGATCGCCCAGCTTTTCTACCTTACCGAGCTTTGCGGCGTTCTCCACGAGCTTTTTGAAGATCTCCGTCAGCATCTTTGCGTCATCAAGCGCACGGTGGTGATTGAAATCCCCGAGCTTGTATTCCTTCGCGACCGCGTCCAGCTTGTGGCTCTTCATATGCGGCAGAGCGGCTCTGCACAGCGCGAGAGTGTCAACAAATGAAAAGTTGTACTCGATACCGCAGCGCTCACACACAGCGCGGATAAACGACGTATCAAAGCCCGCGTTATGCGCGACCAGCACACCCTTGCCCGCGAATTCAATGAATTTCTCCACTGCTTCCTTTTCGTGCGGCACGTCCTCGCCGCTCACCATATCATCTGTGATACCGGTGAGTTCAGTGATCTTTTCGGTAATAGGGATTTCGGGATTCACAAACGTACAGAATTCGTCAACGATCTCACGGTTTTTCAGCTTGACCGCGCCGATCTCGGTGATCCTGTCACTTGTAGAAGAAAGCCCCGTAGTTTCAATATCAAATACGATGATCTCGCTGTCAACGGGATAGTCTCCGCACCCCGTGATAAGTGAACCGCTGTCGTTGACAAAATAAGCCTCCACACCGTAGATCAGCTTCATTGTGCCGCCGTCCTTGCGGATCTTCTCTATAGTGTTCATAGCATCGGGATAAGCCTGCACATTGCCGTGATCCGTGATAGCAACAGCGGGATGTCCCCAGGCGTTCGCCTGCTTTATCAGATCGGCTACGGGAGTTATCGCGTCCATATCCGACATACTGCTGTGCATATGCAGCTCGACTCGCTTCTGCTCCGCATTGTCCGCGCGTGAGTGAGTTTTCACCGCCGCAATGGAATTCGGGCGGATATTAAGCTCCTTCGCAAAGCTGTCATACTCGAACTTTCCCGCAGCGATGATTGCCTTGCCGTTTGAGATATTATTTTTGACCGCGTCGGTATTGTCGGCGGACGTGATCAGTTTAAGCACCTGAGAGGAGGTCTTGTCCGAAAAATAGGCAGTAAAAATAAGCGTCTTGCCGTCGCGGGAAACACGCTCGTCGGTTTTGAAAACAGTTCCCCATACCGTGACCTCGTCCTGATCATTGAAAAACTCGGACATCGCCACAGGCTCCGAAAAATCGCCCTTGCCGAAAAACAGCTTCGCGTCGCTGTCAAAGTGCTCGTTCTCAAATCCGAGCATAAGATCGGTAGGTTCGGCAAGAAACTGCGGTCTGCCGCCGCGTCTGGGAGCACCCTGCTTGCCGGATCCGCCGCCGAATTGTGATTGTGACGGCGCGGGTGCCGGTTCACTGATAACGACCTTTTCAACAGGCTCGCTTTGCGAATTCTGTATGTATTCGTCCATGCTAAGCTCGTTCTCGGAGGACAGTACGACCGAAATGTTCTTTCCGAAGAATCCCTGAACAAACGACGCGATCTTCTTGTCCATCTCCAGACCGGTAAGGATCTGCTTTCCGCCCGACTTCAGAGCGATCTCGCAGGTGTTGTCGTCTCCCGAGATCTCCGCGCCGTCAAAGTATCCGTTCACTGAAACGTTCTTGCGCTTGATAAGCTCGATTATCTGATATATGTAGTCCCAATCAAACAGGCTTATGTGATACTTCGGATACAGCGTAACGTCCGCGCAGCCCAGCTCGGCGGCGAGCTTGTCTCCCGCTTCCAGCAGCGTCGCCATGGGAATAAGCTCATCCAGCTCAAGACTGATATTCAGCGTATTCTTGGAATTAACGCGCACGATCTTGAGAACTCTTCCGTCGGCGACCGCCTGCTCCGCATTCTCTGCCAGATCACAAAGTTTAACCTGCATTTGAAATCCCTCACTATAATTTTTCTATTTCCTTCATCAATTCGTCAAGCAGCATATCCTCGGGGACTTTTCTAAGGATCTCTCTCCTTTTGAAAATAAGTCCCTCGCCGTTTCCTCCGGCGATCCCGATATCCGCTTCCCTGGCCTCGCCGGGACCGTTCACCGCACAGCCCATGACAGCGACCTTTATCGGCTTGTCAACATTTTTCAGCCGTTCCTCGACATTATTCGCGAGACCGATCAGATCTATTTTAGTACGTCCGCACGTCGGACAGGAGACGATCTCAACTCCCCTGCCCAACCCGCACGCCTTAAGGATATCCTTTGCGGCGTATACCTCGCTTACGGGATCCGCCGTCAGCGAAACGCGGATAGTGTCACCTATCCCGTCGCACAGCAGCGAGCCTATTCCGACAGCGGACTTTATCAGCCCCATGCGCTCTGTTCCCGCCTCGGTAACTCCCAGATGCAGCGGATATTCCGTACGTTCGGACAGCAGCCTGTAAGCCGCTATCGTCCTTTTCACATCGGAGGACTTTATGCTGATGACGATATTGTCAAAATCACAATCATTCAGCAGCTTCACATGACCCAACGCGCTTTCGACAAGCGCCTCGGGAGTGGGACTGCCGTATTTCTGAAGAAGCTCCTTTTCCAGAGAGCCCGAGTTCACGCCGATCCGTATCGGAACGCCGCGCTTAGAACAAGCGTCCGCGACCGCGCGGACATTTTCAACGCCGCCGATATTTCCGGGATTTATGCGAACCTTGTCCACGCCCGCCTCCACACACGCAAGCGCGATCCTGTAGTCAAAGTGTATATCCGCGACTATCGGAACCGACACGGCTTTCTTCAGCGCCGATATCAGCGGAACATTTTTCAGATCGGGCACAGCGGCGCGTATGATCTCACACCCCGCTTTTTCAAGCGCTTCAGCCTGCCGAACGCTTCCTTTGATATCGTCCGCGGGGACATTCAGCATAGATTGTATATAAATGCGTCCGTCGCCCAGCGTCAGCGCACCGACTCTTACGGTTTTCATCCGAATCCTCCCGTCGCCAGCTTGATAATGTCATTGAACGTGATAACCACCATAAGCAGCATAAGCATCGCAAATCCGACAAAATGGATAGTACCCTCCACTTCGGGTTTTACCGGTTTTCTGCGGATAAGCTCCACCAGAAGGAACACAAATCTCGCGCCGTCCAGCGCGGGTATCGGAAGCAGATTAAACACCCCGACGTTTATGGTGATAAGCGCCACTATGCTCATAAGATCAGAGAATGTATACTGCTTGACAGCCGTTGTGATCACCGTACCAACGCCGATAGGACCCGACATATCGTTAAGCCCGTACTTTCCGCGCAGCATATCGATAAGTGTCATTATGATCAGACGCGCTGTAGAACAGCTCTCCTTAAACGCCGTGACCACGACGTTCTTGAAATTCTTCTCCAGGGCGTAGACCTTGAAATCAAAGTATATACTGCTTCCGCCGTTCTCATCGCTCGTATTCAGGAACTCAACGTCCTTAAGAGTTATCTTCTCGCCGTTTCTTCTGACCACAAAATCAAATACAAAATTTCCGTTCTGGTTCTTGCGGTCACTGCTCTGGAGCTTATAAGAGATATCCGACACGGAGAATATCGGAAGACCGTCCACGCTCAATATCTCATCGCCCACCTGTAAATAGCTGCCGGAAACGCTCTGCTCTTCAAAAAGCGCAATAGTCGTAGAAGCCATGCCCTTCGCCGCGCACAGCGAAATAACCACCACGATATATCCGAGAATAAGGTTCATAAGCGGTCCCGCCAATATCACTATCATCCTCTTCCATACGGGTTTATTGTTGAACGCACGCGGATCGGCCTCGGGACTGTCAGGATCAAGCGCTCCCTCATCGTAGCCCCCGTCCTCGCCTATAAACGAGCAGGAACCGCCTATAGGCAGCGCACGAACAACATATTCCGTCTCCTTGCCCTTTTTGCGCAGGATAACCGGACCCATTCCAAACGCGAATTCCTTTACATAGATCCCGCACGCCTTTGCCGCCAGGAAATGACCCAGCTCATGCAGCAGTATTATCACACAAAAAACGAGAATAGCTATAACTATTGCCATATAACCTCCAATGAGAACAGGCTGTTATACCGATCCCCACTAAAACGATCTTAGAAAATATCAAGTGTTTAATGGGAGATCAGTATTGCCAAAATGCTTTGATATGTATTCCTCGGCGGCTCTCTGAGTTTCAAAAATATCCTCAAGCGTCGGAGCTTCAATAAACGGAACATATGACATCACGCCGTTCACAGCGTCCCCGATATCCAAGAAATTGATCTTGTCATTCAAAAAAGATCTTACAGCCGCTTCATTCGCGCAGTTCACGGCGCACGGAGCGTTTCCGCCCATTGCAATGGCTCTTTTAGCGGCGGCAAGGCACACAAACGTATCCTCGTCCGTGTGCTCGAAGGTCAGCGCCTCAACGTCAAACAGCGAGAGCTTTTTCGCGGGACAAGGCAGCCTTTCGGGGAAAGTCAGCGCAAGCTGTATCGGCAGCCGCATATCCGCACTGCCCATCTGAGCGATGATCGCGCCGTCCTCAAACTCCACAGCCGAGTGGATGATACTCTGTCGCTGAACCACTATCTCCACCTGATCGGGATGTGCGCCGAACAGCCACACCGCTTCTATAAGCTCCAAGCCCTTATTCATCAGCGTAGCGCTGTCAACGGTGATCTTCGCGCCCATGCTCCAGTTCGGGTGCTTCAGTGCCTGCTCCTTGGTGACCTTTTCCAGCTCGTGGCGCTTTTTTCCGAAGAAGGGTCCTCCCGAGGCTGTCAGAATGATCTTCGAGAAGCGATTCTCCCCCGCACCCAAAAGGCATTGAAAAATTGCTGAATGTTCGCTGTCAATAGGCAGCAGCCGAACGCCGTACTTCTTGACCTCATCCATAACGAGCCTGCCGCCCGTCACAAGAGTCTCCTTATTGGCAAGCGCAATGTCGTTTCCCGCTTGTATCGCTGTAAGCGTAGGGCGAAGCCCCGCCATCCCGACAACAGCATTGACAGTCTTTCCGCATTTTATAGCGGCTGTCTCGCAAATTCCCTCACTGCCGCACAGCACCTTGATATCGGTATCCGCCAGCCGCACTTTAATGTCATTATAATACCCTTCATCAGCGACCGCGACATATTCCGGCATAAACTCCCGTGCCTGCTTTTCAAGAAGCTCGGTGCGGCTGTTCGCGGACAAAGCCTTTACTCTGATATTATGCGCGCGGCAGACATCTAATGTCTGAACACCTATCGAACCTGTCGATCCCAGAAGTACAATATCGTCCATAATCCAACCTTTCGGTGCTGCCTTAGAACCTATACCAATAGCCGCTCAACGCTTGTCTCGCGGCAAATTTTACGCCTTTCTTCGTTGATTTTTCTTGACGTACATACAGTACGCCTGCGAAAAATCGCCTCGAAATGCGTGAAATTTGCTTCGCGATCCAAGCATTTCGGACTATTGGTACAGGTTCTTAAATTAGTCACCCATTCACACAAAGTGAATGGGCATACCATATTTTTATTCTCATTATTATGCGCATTTTATCTGCTCCACTATCGGAGAGATAAAGCTGAAAACCGTGTATAAAAACGGCGCAACGAAGATAACGCTGTCAAAGCGGTCAAGAACGCCGCCGTGCCCCGGCATAAGGTTTCCGAAATCCTTGACATTGTATTGACGCTTGATAACGGAAGCAGTCAGATCTCCCAGCACTCCCGCAACACAAGCCAGCATTCCGACGGGGATAAGAACGAAATAGTTCATTTTCATCTCGCTCGGAAGCAGCAGATTATACACAAGACATTGAACCGCAACACCGATCCCGACGGTTATAATGCCGCCGATAAGTCCCTCCACCGTCTTCTTCGGGCTGATCTCGGGACACAGCTTGTGCTTTCCGAAAAACGTTCCGACAAAATACGCCCCCGAGTCTCCAAGCCACGCACAAAACAGCAGATACACCAGCATAAATACGCCCGGCAGATAACCTCCGTCAGCGTACCACGGCAGATATCTTACAAAAGCGATACAGTTCAGCGCCGCGGGAATGACCGTTGCCGCTGAGCCGCACATCGTTATCTGATCGAGCCGGATAGTCTTGTGATTAAACAGCATAATAAGCAGCAGCGCAAATACAAACATCAGAAAGCAGAACACTACGATATTCCGCTTGAGCGGAAATTCCACCCTGAAATTCAGCAGCGCGGGTATCGCCGCCGAAAAAAGAACACACAGCCATGTCAAAAACTTATGATCGGCGCACTTCACCGCGTGAATGATCTCCCATACTCCGACAGCGCTGAAAAAAGACAACGCAACAGTGTAAAGTATCTTGTTGTCAAAAATCAAAATACTCACACCGATAACAATTCCGACCAACGCGGACACAATTCTTTTAACCATAACGCTGCCCTTTCCCGCAAGTTTGTCTTCAATGCCGCCCGATCTGCGGCTCACACGATACGAGATACACACCCTGCGCACATTCTTTGAAGCACTGCCGCTCTCTAAACTCCGCCGAATCTGCGCGAACGTCCCGCGTATTCCTCAATAGCTGATTCCAGATGCTTCTTAGTAAAATCGGGCCAAAGCACATCCATAAAAACAAACTCTGCATATGCCGCCTGCCAGATCAGAAAATTTGACAGACGCTGTTCGCCGCTCGGTCTGATGATCAGATCCAACGGCGGCATTTCGCTTGTATAAAGATAACCTTCCACAAGCTGTTCGGTAATATCCTCGGGCGAAAGCTCTCCGGAAGCGCATTTTTCCGCGATGAGCCTTACCGAACGGCAGATCTCCGCTCTGCCGCCGTAATTCAGGGCGATCCCGAGAATAAAACCGTCGTTATTCACAGTAGACTGCATAATATCCTCAAGCTCCACGCGGATATCCTCGTCAAGATCCGTAATATCCCCGAGGATTATAATGCGGATATTCTCACGGGCGGTCTCACGTATATCCTTGATATACCGCCGCAGCAGATCCATGATCCCCTTTATCTCACTTTGGGGGCGCTTCCAGTTCTCGGTGGAAAACGCGTAAAACGTCGCACATTTCACACCAAGCTCTCTGCACCAGTTTATTGTTTTCTTAAATACCGCGGCGCCCTGATTATGTCCGAAATTTCTCGGCATTGCGCGTTTCTTCGCCCAACGTCCGTTTCCGTCCATAATAAAACCGATGTGCTGCGGAATGACCGAATTATCCATCAGATAGACATAATTTCCTTATCCTTGGCTTCACCGATCTTGTCGATCTGCTCTATATACTTGTCAGTGAGCTTCTGGATGTTCTTTTCAGCTTCCTTAACGTCGTCCTCGGTGATCTCGTTTGCCTTTTTCTTAGCCTTGATCTTGTCCATTCCGTCACGGCGGACGTTGCGTACAGCGACCTTGCTTTCCTCACAGATCTTGCTTACATTCTTGCACAGCTCTTTTCTGCGGTCCTCGGTGAGCTGCGGAAACGCAATTCTGAGAACACGTCCGTCATTGGAGGGATTAATACCCAGATCCGACGCTTGAATAGCCTTCTCTATAGGCTTGAGCTGAGAAGCGTCATACGGCTGTACCACCAATATACGCGCCTCTGCTACAGAAATAGACGCCATCTGATTTATCGGAGTCGCGGTGCCGTAATAATCAACGGTGATCCTGTCCAGCACGGTAGGATTGGCTCTGCCCGCGCGGATAGTCCCCAGCTCACTTTCAAGGGCGTTTATGCACTTGCCCATTCTCTCTTTTGTATTATCAATAACTTCTTTCATAATATCCTCCGTTAATTTACGCTTTATGCTTTGTAACAAGTGTTCCGACGCTCTTTCCCATAACCGCGTCGTATATGTTATCCGGATTATCGAGATTGAACACGATGATCGGAATATTGTTTTCGGTACAAATAGCGGCAGCAGCGCTGTCCATGACCTGCAGGCGCTTTACCAGCACCTCATGATGAGTGATAACATCGTATTTAACGGCGTCGGGGAACTTCTTCGGATCCTTGTCGTAAATACCGTCGACCATTGTAGCCTTGAGTATGATGTCCGCTTTAAGCTCCGCCGCCCTAAGAGAAGCGGCGCTGTCCGTAGAAAAAAACGGATTCCCCGTGCCGCAGCCGAAGATAACAATGCGTCCCTTTTCCAGATGACGCAGCGCCTTTCCGAGAATAAACGGCTCCGCGACCTGCTGCATTGTGATCGCCGTCTGAACACGTACCGTACAGCCGAGATTCTCCAGAACGTCGGCGACTGCAAGCGCGTTCATCGTCGTTGCCAGCATACCGATATGATCGGCGCGCGCTCTGTCGGAGCCGCTTGAGCTTCTGCCCCTCCAGAAATTGCCTCCGCCGACAACAATACCGATCTGAGCGCCCGACTCGGCTGTTTTCTTGATACTGCGGCAGATATTCTCCACAGTCGGAAAATCCAGCCCGGAACCCTTTTCTCCCGCCAGCGCCTCACCACTTAATTTCAGCAGCACTCTCTTATACTTCGGAACACCTAATTCACTCATCCAAAACCTCCGCTTGATCCATGCTCTTCACGTCATTCTGCCTGTAGTTTGATCGTCAATAATCCAGAACTCTGATCCTTCCGAGAAGCCTTGCGCCGCCCGAAAGCTTTTCGCACGCGCTCAAAGCGTCGTCCTCCGCCATAACACCGGTGATGAAAGCAAGCTCGCCCGCGGGCTGCTTCTTTGATGAAAGGTATTCCACCTTTCCGAACAACGCTTCAATATCAGCTTTGGTCTTTTCTGTATTATCCGCACAAAGTCTGATGTAATTCGCGCAGGTGAATTTTCCGAAGGGTCTTATGAACGACTGCTCGGAATCGCTCCAGGTAAGTGAACGGCTTGTATCGGGGTGCTTCACGGCGGAAACGATATCGGATACCACCGCGCTTGCCGTCGGCAGCTTGCCCGCGCCCTTTCCGTAAAATACCACGTCGCCCGTAGCGTCGCCGCGCACCAATATCGCGTTGAATACGTCGTTTACACCCGCAAGCTGGCTTTCGTCCTTGATAACAGCGGGGAAAACTCCGATCGAGATCTCGTTGTTGTCCTCGCGTCTCGCGCAGCCGATGAGCTTGATCTTGGAATCACAGCAGTCCATGTATTCAACATCCTCAAGCGTTACCTTGGTGATACCCTCTGTGTGAACGTTTTCGGGATATACGTGCCGTCCGAATGACAGCGACGCGAGAATACAGATCTTTCTGCAAGCGTCAATACCCTCCACGTCTGCAGTAGGATTGCGCTCGGCGTAACCCAGCTCCTGAGCGATCTTGAGCGCCTCGTCAAAGCCCATTCCGTCGCGGATCATCTTGGTGAGGATAAAGTTCGTGGTACCGTTAAGTATACCCGCGATCTCGTCTATCTCGTTCGCCTCAAGACACGCGTGGATCGGCTTTATAATGGGGATACCTCCGCCGACGCTCGCCTCGAAGAAGAAGTTGACATTCTTTTCCTTGGCGATAGCCAGAAGCTCCGCGCCCTTTGTCGCGACAAGCTCCTTGTTGGACGTTACAACGCTTTTGCCCGCTGTCAACGCTGATTTCACGAAGTCGTACGCCGGCTTTATACCGCCGATGACCTCGCTGACAACCTTGACCTCCGGATCGTTGAGAATAACGTTGAAATCCTTGACGAACTTATCCGCAAACGGACTGTCGGGAAAATCCCTCACATCCAGAATGTACTTTATATCCAGCGGCTCCCCTGCCTTCTTTTCAAGGTTTTCTTTGTTTTTATAAAATACCTCCACAGTGCCGGAGCCTACCACACCATAGCCCAGAACGGCTATTTTTGCCATAACATAAACTTCCTTTCCTTTGATTTATACTTAATTCCTATTTATTTAACATAAATTAAAGCGCCAAAGGCGCTCGGCGCGAAGCGCCGAGTTTTCGCAAAGCGAAAACAAATTTATCGTTTCAAGAAAATTGTCGCTTGGTGAAGCCAACAGCGCCGACAGGCGCTGATAAACTGCGAAGCAGTTTACGACAATTTAATTATATCACATTCCGGAAAATTTTTCAAGAGTTTTTTATAAAAATATCCGCGATCTCGTTTTCAATGATTCGATCCCCTTCACTGTCCCACGCCATAATGAAAATGCCGCTCCAGTTATCCCACCCCACGGTGATCCGGGCGCCGTTCACACGCAGCTCGACGGCTGCTGCCGAAGGAGTTATTCCCAATTTTCCTCCAAAATCGGGTTTTTTCCCTAATTTTTGCTCAATCAAAGAAAGGATCTCAAAGATCTTATCCGATTCAAGCTCACTGTTATCAAGCGATAAGTGTCCGCTGCTTATCCGGCAGAGTTTCCAAGCCATATTATACTAATCCCCCTTTAGATTATTGAAAAAATTGTGGCAATTACCGAACAGTTACCTTCTTTCTTTATCAGAAACTCTAAGTGGGATAAGTATCGCCCTTACCTCCGTCCTTCTTGACAGCGCAGTCCTTGAATATTAGAATAAGCATAACGATCCCCATTCCCGTGAGGAAGTGACCTATTCCCGCTATCCCCGAGATCGCCGCGGAAGCACCCTTGGAAAGCTCCGTGCCGAGCACCTCGAAAACGCCGCGCACACCGAGCATAATTCCCGTAAGCGGCACACCTGTGTTGTAGACTGCGCGGAACACCTTGAAAGCGCGTTTTCCCGAGAAGTCGTTATCCCTCATAAACAGCGCGATTATCAGATACATGACCATTCCGAGCAGGAAAAAATGAGTATGTACCTTGCCCAGCGTTGTAACACCATCAAAGCTATTGGCTCTTGTGAACTCGCGGTAAAAAACACCGCCCGCCATAGCCAATATAGCATACGCAAGCGCGTAGTTCAAGCTTTTTTTCATAAAGCACTCCCCTTTTCAATAATAACGGTTTTATCGTATTGAGGATCCCAGAATTTGAAACGGATCTCCGCGCCGTTTTTTCGGCATTGCTCGTCAACATAACCCGACATAATGCTGCCAAAGCATTCCGCATACGGCTTGCTCTCAATGTCGGCTCTGTACACATTTCCGCCGAACGAGTGTCTACGTTCCTCACTGAGATAGACCTCTCCGTCTCCGATCTTGTTCTCAATTATCGCCCGAATCGTTTCAAGCAGCTCAGGCAGCCTGTCAAAACCGTAATGCCAGTGCTGTTCCGCGAAATAGAGCGTCATTTCCGACAGCACATCCGACTTTGTGATCTCTAAAGTCAAATTCCGGTCTGTGTGCGGATTGTGTATGATCACACAGCTGTCGTTCTCGCGCTTAATGTCAAACTTAGAGCCGAGTTTTTCAAGCAAGCCGCTGATCTCAGTTATAATGTCATTTACCTCGTAAGACATTTTTTTCCTTTCCTTAATACGTAATAATTTGATCATTTTTATGATCCCAGAACAGGAAGTGAACCTCCGCGCCTTTCTCCGTCCACGATCTTCTGTATTCCTCAGTCTCCTCCGGATAAAGCGCGGCAAAGATCTCCTCTGCGCTCTTTTCGGCGACCTCCGTTCTTGTCGACATCATACTTCCGCCCCAGCGGCGTTCTTCACCGATAAACACAGCCGCACTGCAAAGCTCGTTCTTCAAGAACCCCGACAGGGTTTCAAGAAATTCCTTGAAATAGTATTCGGTAAGGAAATAATGCTCATGCCACTCCTTGCCGAAAAACAGCGAGATCTCATCTTGGAAGTCGATAAACATTGTTCTGTCGGTGTACGGGTTCGGTATCTTAATTGAAGCCTCGTCGTCCTTCAAATAGGAAAACTCTCCCTCGTCATGCCGATGAACTTCATACCTCACCGCAAGCTCGTCAAGAAGCTCACAAACGTCCCCGAGCTTATCCAGCGGCTCAAATTCATCGTCCATTTCCTTCATCCTTCCCGAAAAATGCGGCAAAACAAAAGCCACCGCTCTGTTCTGCCGCATTAAAAATCTTTTATTCGCCGCAAAGTTCCTTGTACAAGCCGATGTACAGCTTAGCGGAAGCCGCCCAGCTGAAATCGGTCTTCATAGCTCTGGTCATGATCTTTGCCCACTCGCTCTTGTTGTCATACAAAGCCTTAGCGCGTCGGATAGCGTCAAGCATATCATGCGCGTTATAGCTCTGGAATGTGAATCCGATACCATTGTCGCCCGCATCAATAATGCTGTCCTTAAGTCCGCCCGTAGCACGAACGATCGGCACGGTACCGTATCTTGCCGCGATCATCTGCGCAAGTCCGCAAGGCTCGCTCTTGGAAGGCATAAGGAACATATCCGCGCCCGCGTACAGTCTCTTAGCAAGCTGAGGATTATATCCGCGGTAGAAGCCCACCTTGTCGGGATAGCGCCAGTGCATTTCCTGGAAGAAGTCCTCATACATACGCTCGCCCGAGCCGAGGATAGCGACCTGAACGTCGGTAGCGATGATCTCATCAAATACGTACTTGACCAGATCAAAGCCCTTATGATCGGCAAATCTCGAGATCATTGCGATAAGCGGGATATCGTACTGCGGCATACCGAATTCCTCGAATACAGCAGCCTTGCACGCCAGCTTGCCCTTGTGGTTCTTCGCGGTGAACTTCGCCGCAATGGTATTATCGGTCTCGGGGTTGTAAAGATCCACGTCGATACCGTTGAGGAATCCACAGGTCTTGTACTGCTTGTTGCGGAGGATCCTGTCGAGCTTATGAGAGAACCACGGGTCAAGGATCTCCTTAGCATAGGTCGGAGAAACAGTCGTGACCTTGTCCGCTACCTCGATAGCGCCCTTCATAAAGTTGAGATCGCGGTCATATTCGAGAATGCTTACATTCTGCGGCGGGATACCAACGATATCCTTCACCAGATCCAGACCGTACTGTCCCTGATATCCTATATTGTGGATGGTGAACACGTTCTTGATATCGCCGAATCCCCACTCGTTCTTATAGAACAGATGATGATATACGGGAATAAGCGCGCACTGCCAGTCGTTTGAGTTGATGATCTGCGGGTGAAAGTCGATGTGACGCAGCATCTCCAATACAGCGCGGCTGAAGAAAACGTATCTCTCGGCATCGTCATAGTAGCCGTAAAGTCCGTTGTCGCGCTTGAAATAGTACTCGTTGTCAATAAAATAATAGGTAACGCCGTTCATCTCCTGAGAAAAAACGCCGCAATACTGACTTCTCCAGCCAACGGGAACGGTAAAGTTAGTGATGAAGTGCATTTTTTCCTTCTGTTCGGGCTTGATGGTATTCACATAATAAGGCATAACGACTCTCGCGTCATGTCCCGCTTGAACCAGTGCCTTGGGAAGCGATCCCGCAACGTCCGCAAGTCCGCCGCTTGCCGCAAAGGGAAGCGCTTCACTTGCTGCATACAAAATTCTCATAGTATATGTCCTCCGATTATCTTTATTGATACTTTAATTATACCACAATCCTGCGGCAAATGCAAGAGGAATTTATGACTTTTGCAAAACCCTCAGCGATCAGGTATTACCGAAATGAACAGCACTCGCCAGATTGCTGAGCGGCATAGTCTGAAGGAAGATCCTGCCGGGACCCGTAACAACGGTGTTGAACAGACCTTCGCCGCCGAACAGAACGTTTCCTACACCCTTGACAGTCTGTACATCAATTGAACAGGTGGCATCCATAGCCGCAAGATAGCCTGTATCAATAAGCATCTGCTGACCCGGCTGGAGATTATATTCCACAACATAACCGTCGATCTCGGTGAATGCGATACCGTTTCCGTGAAGGCGCTGCATAATAAAGCCCTCGCCGCCGAAGAATCCCGCGCCGATCTTTTTCTGGAACGCGATAGAAAGCTCCACCTGCGGCTCCGACGCAAGATATCCGCCCTTCTGTACGATCATATCACCCTTGCTGAGGTCAAACGGAATAATGGAACCTGGCACGCTGGACGCAAACGCGATCATACCGGGACCGCCCTCGGCAACATATGTATTCTGGAACATAGACTCGCCCGAAAACATCTTGCTGAATGCTTTTCCGATACCGCCTGTGCTTGTGGACATCTTCATATTCGGAGTCATCCACGACATAGCGCCCTTCTCGCACTTAACGCTTTCATTAGCTTCGAGGTAAACCAGTACGACGGGCATAGGCTCGCCTTTGATCTCGTATCTCATTGCAATACTCCTTCACAAAAAGAAAATATAATGGCAGATCCCTTTGGTTGTTGCGGGAAATCGCCGTCCCATTCCCGATATCTCGCCGCCGGAGGCGGCAAACATTCGATATATGGTGTTTATCTTATTATACAATATTTTCAATATCTTGTCAAGTAACTTGACCAAATTATTTTCTTATAATTCCCTGCTGCTAACAATAATAATGTATAGCGCCGTAGTGACAAGTGTAAACGACACTCCGCCGCCCGCCGTTATCACGGCGATCATGACCAGCGCAGCCGAGATCAACCCCGAGAGCTTCATACAGCGGTCAACGTTCTCGGGACGGCAAAGCCTTATGAACAGCGTTTTAAGCAGCGCAGCGCCGTCAAGCTCTCCGATCGGCAGCAGATTGAAGATACCCGTAAACAGGTTTATCGCTGCCGCCGGAAGCTGTCCCGATATCCAAAACAGCGCGGCAGCAGTAAAATTTGCCGCGCATCCCGCCGCAAGGATAAGCACCCGAGCGGTCATCGCGGCGTATTCCGTGCGGGCGGAGCTTATCCTGATCCCCGCGCCGTAAAAGGTCACCGCCTCGGGAGCAATTCCGAACGCCGTCATGACAGCGAGGTGTGACAGTTCATGCACCGCACATGCTGTCAGTGCCGCCAAACCGAAGCCCGAGCTGTCCAGAAAAAGAAAAAGCGCCACTACAGCAAAAAAAGAAAAATCAAGCCGCAGCAATGTATTCTTAAGTTTAAATTCGATCATGTCCGTATTATATTCGACGGTTGTCCATTTTAGAATAACACCGTGCTTTCATATTTTCCGGTCCGTGTCAATATAATTGTACAAGCATAACACCGATAAAGCGGCTATGCAATATGTCATCAAGAAAGGACAGGAAATATGAGCGAAAAAAGATACATAAAAAACACTGTGATACTGTTCGTGTCAATGGCTATCACAAAAATAGTCGGCGCTCTGTTCAAAATACCGCTGGCAAATCTTCTCGGCGGCACGGGAATGGGTTACTTTTCTACCGCATACGGACTGTATTCACCGATTTTCGCGCTCACCGCCGCGGGTATACCGACGGTGATGATGAGGATAACCGCCCGAAACGCTGCCGTCGGCAACAAACCGCAGGCTCTCGCGGTTCGCAGATACGCGCTTATCCTTTTCACGGTGATAGGTATGTTGGGATCAGCAGCAGTCATTGTC
>JAIEDJ010000291.1 GCA_029068025.1 Oscillospiraceae bacterium
GTCATGATGCGCGTCGAAATCATATTCCCCACATTTGCAACCTCCGCTTTTAGTTGGAACAGGCTTGCTGTTCAATATTATTATAACAATGCCAAAAAGGAAAAACAAGACGGCATAGTGGCGATATACCACATTCCGATAATATCTGAGTAAAAAATACATAATTCGACATAGTTTTCGGATATAAAATCAAAATATTTCGTGGGAGTTAAAAAAACAAAAGGTAAAATTTTTGAGCTCTTGCAGAAAAAAGACTTGACTATTTGGCTTTATTGTGCTAAAATATATTAAGAAAAACGCCGCGTGGAAAAAAACGGAGTTTACACTAATACACGGAGGTTCACCATGAAAACAACCGATAAAACTTTGAAGATGTTATATAAGGCCGTTCTGTCACTGGAGAATGAGCAGGAGTGCGCCGCTTTCTTCGAGGATCTCTGCACTCCGCAGGAGCTGAACGCCATCGCTCAGCGGCTTCATGTTGCAAGCATGCTGACCGAGGGCAACGTTTACAACAAGATCGTTGAGGTGACGGGAGCTTCGACCGCGACTATTTCGCGCGTGAACAAGACACTGAATTATCAGGCGGCAGGCGGTTACAAGATCGTGCTGGAGCGGCTTAAGAACGGGGCTGACGGTGAGTAACGAGATCGGCAGTGAAGAAGTGCAGCGTGGATACGGAGATTTCGCCGAGGCTTATGACGCACTGACGTTCAACGTTCCGTATGACGAGATCGCCGAATATTACAGCGAAACCTTGTGCGGTTTGACGAATGGTAAGCGGCTGCTGGATATGGGCTGCGGCACCGGAAATCTCTCTGTGAGAATAGCAGCGCTGGGATTTGATGTAATAGGGCAGGATGCTTCCGAGGAAATGCTGACGATTGCCGCTTCAAAGTCGCCGGATATCCGATGGATCCGCCAGAATATGTCGGAGACCGAGCTTGGAGAGCCCGTGGACGCGGTTATTTCTACGCTGGACAGTGTTAATCATCTTCGGAGCGCGGACGAGATGGAACAGTGTTTTCGCGCGGTGTTTCGGAATCTGAAAAAGGGCGGTGTGTTTGCGTTTGATGTGAATACGGTTTATAAGCACCGCGAGATCCTCGGTTCAAATACGTTTGTATATGATGTGGACGGCGTTTACTGCGTCTGGCAGAACGAGTTTGATCCCTCGGACAACAGCGTTGGCATAGAACTGGATCTGTTTTTTGAGGAAGACGACGGCGTGTATACGCGAGGTTATGAGAACTTCCGCGAGGTTGCCGTTTCGGAGGACGAGCTTCGGCGGCGTTTGGAGGGAGCGGGTTTTCAAATTGTTGAAATTTTGGAATATCTTACTCACAGTATACCAAATGAGCGCTCCGAGAAACTGATGGTCGTTGCAAGAAAGCCTTGATATTTGCTGATATTGTTATTTTTTGCTGCAATATTACCAAAAGTATTGTAAATCATTGTTAGGTGCGGTTGATTTCAATAAAAAGCAGAAATATTATAAGTTATATCAAAAAATGTAAAGTGTTGTAATATTTTGCAGATATATTACAGCTTGTATCGAGGGCGGCGGTTTTTATACGGGAACTGTCTGATAAAGCGTGCATTATATTAATTATGTCAAATCTTGCTGTAATTTGTAATATTACATTTAAATATTACAAAATGTATCTGATGTTGCTGATTATGCGCAAATTATAAAAAGCAACAGCGCTTGCATATGAAATACAAAGAATTGTGTTGAAAACATAATATTGAAGGCAAATATTACAAATAGTATCAAAACACGGCGGCTTCCGGTATATAATACGAAAATATCACTTTTTTGTTTATTTATATTTATGCGGGTTTTGCCGAAAAAAGATAATAAATGTAATATTTGCACAAATTATAACAAAGGGTTAAGAGGATATCTTTATGGGAAAAATTGTCAGAGCATTATCCGAGGACGGCAGTGTGCTGTGCTCGGCGATAGATTCTACCGATATAGTGCGGGAGATGGCTGAACTGCACGGTGCTTCGCAGGCTGTGACCGCGGCGCTAGGAAGGCTTGCGACAGCCGCGTCGATCATGGGTGCTATGTTAAAGTATGAGGGCGACAGGCTTACTATCCGAATAAATGGCGGCGGCGTATGCGGTACGCTTACAGCGGTCGCGGACTACCGGGGGAACGTCAAGTGCAGTGTAATAGATCCGCGGGCAGACGCGGCGAGCGTGGAGGAGTTGGTCGGCAAGGACGGTTCGCTGACTGTTATCAAGGATATGGGACTTAAGGAACCTTATTGCGGTCAGATCCCGCTGGTGTCCGGAAATATAGCGCAGGAGATTACGGCGTATTATTCGATATCAGAGCAGCTGCCTACTGTCTGTAATATGGGGACGCTTTTTGACGAAAACGGAAAAGTGACGTCGGCTATCGGTTATATGGTGCAGGTCGTGCCTCCCGTTTCGGAAAAGTCGATCCAAGTTCTTGAAGAAAATCTATCAAGGATGAGCGGGATTTCCGAAATGCTGCAGCAAAAGCAGAAGCCGGAGGATATTTCGCTTGCCGCGCTGTCGGGTCTCGGCGGCGAGATCCTTGACAGCTGGGAGGCAGTTTATCACTGTGACTGTTCCAGAGAAAGGACAGAGGAGATACTTTGTTCTCTCGGAAAGAAGGAGATAGCGCGGCTTATCGAGGAGCAGGAGGAGACAGAGGTTTGCTGTCATTTCTGCAACAAGAAATATAAATTTTCAGCTGATGATCTTATGAGGCTGCTGAAAGTCTGATGCTTTAAACACTATATAAACTATATTACAGCGTGTGAAATGTCGAACTTTGCCCCTTTGAATTGTGCAAAATGCACATATGATTTGGCAAAACCGGCAAACAAACAGTTTAAAACGCCGAAAAGGTAAAAAATCACAAAAACCCCTTGACATTTTCGGCCAAAACGGATATAATATAATAGTCGCTTGAAACGGCGGCGAAAAAATCGGAAGTTTAGCTCAGCTGGGAGAGCATCTGCCTTACAAGCAGAGGGTCATAGGTTCGAGCCCTATAACTTCCACCATATCGGAGCCGCGTCCTAATGGGCGCGGCGAATTCCGAGGGGCGGTGCAGACCGCTTTGAGGGTTTCGATATAATTGGCCCGGTAGTTCAGTTGGTTAGAACGCCGCCCTGTCACGGCGGAGGTCGTGAGTTCGAGTCTCATCCGGGTCGCCAATTTGCCTCTGTAGCTCAGTTGGTAGAGCAGGGGACTGAAAATCCCCGTGTCGTTGGTTCGATTCCGACCGGAGGCACCAATGTGTTTCGCCGGAGACGGCAAATGCATTATGCGGATTTAGCTCATCTGGCAGAGTTCAACTTTTTAAAGTTGAAGATGCGAGTTGAGCCTCTCCAATGCGGATTTAGCTCATCTGGTAGAGCGCCACCTTGCCAAGGTGGAGGTAGCGAGTTCGAGCCTCGTAATCCGCTC
>JAIEDJ010000292.1 GCA_029068025.1 Oscillospiraceae bacterium
GCAATAAGATAGGCAGCTTCGGATAACCGAACACAAGAACAACGTGATAAGGGAGCAGGAGAAATTTCAAAAAGCAGTCCCGCTCGGCGCAGCCGCATTATGCGCTACGCGCAAAACGCTAGCGGAGCCGAGTGGGGCTGGCTAGTGCGGCGCTTCGCGCCGCACGGATTTGAAATTTCTTTTAAATCAACAGCCCTTCGTCAACGCTTAATATTTGGGGGTGATAATATAAATTTCAAGAGATTTTTTGCCGCCTTTATGATGGCGGCTTTTTGTTTGAATTCCGTTGCTTTCGCAAGTTCGGGCGATCCGAATATAGATCACGGCGGCAGCGGTCTGGAAGGCGGTCAAGCGGAAAACTTCTGGTACTCGGGTGATGAGGGCGTCAGGGTCACTGTTGTTGATTCGCGGACAGGAGAAATTAAATCTCAGTCTATAGATTACACGAATAAGCATCCCGATGATATAGCCGTTCATTTCGGAAAAGTAAGCAAGTCCGAATATATCGCGGGGAAAGCCATTTCACCCAGTACCGCGAAATACAAGTATAAGAATCCGGCGCAGCCGCTTCCCCTGATCGTTTCCAACGGCAATTACACAACGGATATAGAAAAGATTCGCAGCTATTTCACCGACGAAAAGGTGGTTGAGGCAGTCGCGGAGCAGGCGGGATTTACGCTCAAAAAAATAACCGACGGTGACTACAAATTGATGATCGAGCCGATCATCTATGTCACCTACAACGGCGTGAGGACTGCGATGACGGCGACCGAGGCGGCGCTTTACAATATGCAGACAGGCGGCGACCTTACAAGCAAATTAGGTATGCTCACTCATAAAAACTTGCCGCTTGCCATGTTTCTCGAAAAGGATGATCTTGGGTATTCCGCCTGGACAGGCTCAAAGACTGCGTTCACGACAGACAGTAATATTATTAAATATCTCGGTGTCGGGATCGTGTCGTTTAAGGAAGATCCGCCCGAGGAGGACGACGACAAGCCTTCTTCCGGTGAATTTGATTACCGTGTAGATACCGATGTGTACACAAGCGTGACCGTCAGCGGCGGCAAGCATACTCCGGACAATCCCGTTACCGTTCGTTTTTATATCAAAAACAAGGTTTATACGGTCGGTAATATAGTCTACCCCGAGGACGGCTCACAGCTAGTCTGGGTCAAGTGGCACACTCCGAACACGGAGCAGACTGTCAACATTCGTGTAAGCGTTTCGGGCGGCGCTCACGCGGATAAGACGAATATAACCGCGAATGTTGTCGATCTCAACAAAAATCCTCCGCCCGATCCGACCGCTGATGACCGCAACGACAGCTTCAGAACGCCGAGCGTACCGAGTATGCCGCAGAGAACCTCATCGGCGTGGAGCGTCTGGAGCGCTTACTGGCAAGCAAAATGGGTATGGCATTCGAGCTGGCGGTGGAACGGAAGGCGCTGGGTAGATAACGGACGTTGGGTCGACGAGGGCGAGTGGAAGTTCCGCAGCAACTCTTACAGAGTTTCGCTCAGCGCGAATATGCAGATAACTTGCGATGATAAAAATCCCACAGCTTCCGGAAAAACAATGAAATCCGGCTATGGAATCAACGAGAAAGTGACGGCTTCGGTCAGCGGAAACGGAGAACATACCGCCTTGCAAAACGCGGTCGCATATTTCCCCGAATTTTATTATTCATCGTATTGGCGGCTGCTTGAAAGCACTTCGACAAATTCGCTTGAATTCCGAAAGAACAAGTACAGCACCTACAATAACCGAACGCATTTCACTCCGGTTTGGTATCCGGACGGCGGCTACAAGGTTTACACATGGGCGATGGATTGCTGGACTCCTGCGGGAATGCTGTCGATGAATCTGACAGACAGCGTTACCATCAAGGGTAACGTTTTTGACGATTGGCATATTGCTCCCGCGAATTAAACGCGGGAGTTGTTTATGAAAGGAAAAATTATGAAGAAGAATTTATCAAAAACCATTTGCGTTATTTTTGTAGCGCTGATCGCAATGAGCATGATGTCGATCTGCGCATTTGCAGACGGCGATGTTGCAGGCGCGATTGAGGGAACATGGAAGTCCGCTTCGGGGCAGATCAAGCAGGTCGTGAACAACGTTGTGTTCCCAGTAATTGACCTCATTTTGGCGGTATTTTTCTTTGCAAAATTGGGGCTTGCGTACTTCGATTACCGCAAATCCGGGCATTTTGAGTGGGCTCCTCCGGCGATTTTATTCGCTTGCTTGGTGTTTACGCTCACCGCTCCGATGTACGTTTGGACGATCATAAATATCTGATGTTTTTTACTCCGGCGGCGTTCAAAAATTGAGCGCCGCCATTTTTATGAAAGGAAAAATTCAATGACATTTTTTGAAAACGAGCTGATGAAAATGTTCGGAAAGAACGAGGCTCTGACGGATATTCGCTGTGTCGGGAACGCGCTTATAGGCAGACTTACGCGCGATACGATAGCGAAAATTTCCTTTATAACTACCGGGTATCACGGACATTATACAAATGTTCTGATTCAGGTGATCAATCCTCAGACCGGAGAGGTTGACAGACACGGAATAAATCTCAACGAGGCTTTTGGATTCTCAAAAAAACAAGGAATTCATATTTATGACTCCGATGATGGTATGGTGCGCTGGTGTAACTTTACTCCGAGCAATAAGAATTACAAGGATATTAACCGTACCATAGAACAGTACCTTGAAATGTTCGTCGAACCCGTTCAGGGGATGCAAATGAATATGTGAAGCGCGAAAATTTAATTCGGGGGTGATAATATTTTTAAATTGGACATCGGCGCGAACCTGGTAAATAAGCTCTTCGATTTTATAACGGATTGGATATATCAGCAGATCATCAAGGCGCTTGGCGAGTTTTTCGGAGTGATTAATACGATGGGCGCGGATCTGTTCGGACTGCCGTGGGTAAAGCAGATCGTGCAGCTTTTCCAGAATCTCGGATGGGCTTTATTCATTGTGGGGATCGTTGTCGCGCTGTTTGAGTTTGCCATCGAATCTCAGAATGGTCGCGGCGATCCGAAGGCTCTCGCGCTGAATATTATTAAGGGATTTTTCGCGGTGAATTTATTCTGCAATGTTCCCGTGCAATTATATTCCTTCTCGGTAAAGCTGCAGATCGGCATGAACGGCAGCATGACAGGGCTTGTAAGTCCAGACGGCGGCTCACTCGCGAACGCGTGTCTTAAAACCTTCAACACCATGATGTTCGGACCGCTCTTGGGAATACTGATTCTCATAATGATGGGCTATGCGATAATAAAGGTATTCCTGTCAAGCATTAAGCGCGGCGGAATTCTTTTGATCCAGATCGCTGTCGGATCGCTGTATATGTTTTCGGTTCCGCGCGGCTTCTCGGACGGCTTTATAATGTGGATAAAGCAGATCATCGCCACCTGTCTGACCGCTTTTTTACAGTCCACAATGCTTGTCTGCGGCTTGATACTTTTTAAAGATCATTGGCTGCTCGGGCTTGGGATAATGCTCGCCGCAGGTGAGATACCGAGGATCGCGGGAGCGTTCGGACTTGAAACCGCGGCACGTCCTAACATCAATTCCGTGGTTAATACGGCTCAATCAGCTGTGCATCTGACACAGATGGTCAGGGCAGCGGCAAAGTAACAGCGAGGCGAGTGAGCGTTATGATGATTTGCTTGCAAATCGTCATAACGTGAAGCGACCTCAAAAAATTCAAAGATTTTTTTGAGGTCAGCCGAGCGTTTGAAATAAAGAGGTGAGAAATTATGTATATCTATCCGGATAACTTAAAAGCCGCGCCTATGCTGTTCCTGTGGCGGCTGAAGGATCTTGCCGTGATCGGGATCGGAGCGCTTATATCCGTACTTGCGCTGTCGCAGATCGGGTTTTCACTTCCGCTGGTCGCAACGCTTGCTTACGCGTTTTTGGCGATACGCTTTGAGGATACCAGCATCTTGGATTTTATAAAATACGCGGTGAATTATTTCTTTGTGGAACAGCAGGAATTTCGATGGAAAATTTAACTGGACTTCTTTTAGGAACTGTGGTATAATGGTCACAGAGGTGATTAATGTGCGCAAGATAATTAAAAACAGCGTAAAATGTAATTTGTGCGGCGAAATAATTATTTCAGAGGATGTTCATGATTTTAAATGCTGCAAATGCGGCGCGGTAGCCGTAGATGGTGGAAATGATTATTTAAGGCGTACTTATAGGAACAGCCCCGATGATTATACCGAGCTTTCCGAATTTGAAGAATCCGAATCTGCCGGAAACGTGGAAACTAATTAATTGGGAGGTAATTTTGAAGAACAAAAAACAGCAGAATAATCAAAGCACTCGACAGCTTCTCGGAATCGAGGGCATAACCGAATACTCGCTCAAGACCGCTTCCTCGGAGGCGGTCTTTTTCAGTATAAAGCCGAGCAATATTTCCGTTATGTCCGAAGCGGCGCTATCGGCTAAAATATACGCGCTGATGGGCGTTCTCAAGGGCTTGACGGAGATAGAGATACTCTGCGTAAACAGCCGCGAGAGCTTCGAGGGAAACAAAAATCACTTGAAAACTCTCGCTAAAAAAGAGGAAAACGCGGCGGTTCGCGGACTGCTCGAACAGGATATGCAGCACCTCGATCATATCCAGGCGCTGACCGCTACGGCGCGCGAATTCTTGTTGATCGTGAGGATTCGCGGATTAAAAGACAAGGAAATTTTTTCATACCTCAACAGGATCGAAAAGACCTTGAACGAGAACGGATTCTCCGCCCGAAGATACGAGAGCGAGGACATAAAAACTCTGCTTGCCGTGTATTTCGAGCAGAATGTTACTACGGAAAAATTTGAAAATTATGACGGAGAAAGGTGGGTCATAAATGAGTGATAATCTCATAATTTACGCAACCCTTAACCGGAAAGCAGACCACTACGCGCCGGAAAAATGCGCTGTGAGAAATGTCATCGAGCTTGGTTCTCATGAGTTCAGAGAACTGCGCTGCAATCTCGGAAAATCCAACAGTTATATTGCCGAAAACGCAGAAATGATGGGATATTACAACGGAGCGTTTAACTGTATTTTGTTTTTGAATGCCGATGGCAAGGACGGGATACTTGTTAATTCCGAGGGCGCGGACTACGCGCGTTATTCGCAGTATATCCCGAACGCGCGGGATATTATTGCAGTTCATGAGCAGACTTTGATATTTGGCGAACTGAAAAACCGCATGGACAGCTGCATTGACGGCTGGCTTGAACACTTCAAAAATGAAAACAAATTCGACATTCCGCTGACAGACCTTGTTAACGAAGTTGATTTCGGTGAAATGTTTGTGGATTATGTTTCCGAGAGGCTGAGCAGGGATTCAACGATTGAAAACTGTGAGATGACTTCTAATTTTCTTGAAATAACCAAGCGCGAGTTGGTCGAAACAAGGTTATACTGCCCTTTGAAATTCCAAATGGATATGGATGACGATGACGGTTGCTATCCGATTGACGTTGATTCCGCGAATTATATCGATTACGATGACGAGATCAGCGAAATGATCCGTGAGGATGTAAAATGCGATGATTACGCTTCGGAACGCGGATTGGCGGCATATATGCACAATGATCATCTTGATCAAAAGGTTCATTCAATTATGCCGGGTGTGGAAACGCGCAGCGGAGAATTGTACGGTGTTATTACCGTAAAATCTTATGGTGAACTTAATAAAAACGAATTAACAGACCTTATAAGTGACCTCACCGGGCAGCTCTCGGACGGTTGGGGAGAAGGCTTCGAGCAGCGCGAACTCAAGATCGGCGGCGATAATGTGTATATTTCGTTCTGGAGTGGCGGCAGGGATTATTTTCTCAAGCCCGAAAGCGAAGTATTTCCCGAACAGGAAATAGATTTGAATATGGGAGGAATTTAAATGGCTGAAAAAATGTCCGAGCTGAAGTTCTACTGCCCTCTTACTTTCTCGTTCGATTCTCGTGACGGGGTGCATTCATATGAGGTAGACCCCGCAAGTTATACCCGTTATGCAAGGACTATCAATGAAGCTATTCGCGAATCGCTTAGCGACGATGACGACGAATACGAGCATGGGCTTAACGCGTATACGAGCAGTGAGCATCTCGCAAAAAAGCTGTATTCCATATTCCCCGGAGTGGAAAAGCGCGATGACGATCTGTACGGTGTTTTTACAATAAAATATTACGGAGAACTTGACGAATCCGAGCTTGCGGATCTTACCAAAGAGTTAATCTGCCATGCGGCTGACGGCTGGGGAGAGGGCTTCGGGCAGCATCCCGTTACTCTTGGCAAAGAGAAAATATATATTTCGTTCTGGAACAGCGATGACGGCTATTTCCTCAAGCCCGAATCGGAAGTGTTCCCCGAACAGGATATAAATTTTAATATCGGAGGAATTTAAATGGCTGAAAACATTACAAATAACGAAAACGCGGCGGTGATAAAGTTCCGCTGTCCTATGG
>JAIEDJ010000293.1 GCA_029068025.1 Oscillospiraceae bacterium
CTCAGACACTTAAGGAAGCAAACGATAAAGCGGCGAAAAGCGTTTCATTGGAAAAAGAGCTTGCGGACGCTAAAAAGGCTTCCGAAAGTCTTGAAAAGAAGAACGATCAGCTGTCGGAGCTTTCCAAGGAACATACCGCAAAGATCGATACAATGAAGAAAACCGTTTCCGAAAAGGAGAAGCGGATATCCGAGCTTGAAAATGAGCAGGCTAAGGCGGTCGCAGTTATTGAGGAGAACAAGCGGCTTTCCGAAAAGCTCGTCAAGGCGGAGAATTTCGAGGAAGCGTTCCACCGTGAACAAAAACGCGCGGAATCAGCGGAGAAGGAACGCGACTCTTTCAAAAGAGCTAACGAACAGCTTAGTAAAAGTGTTCTGGAATTTAAGGAGCAGGCGAAGCAGCTTAAGAAAAACGCCGGTGATCCCGAGGCGGAGAAGAAGTTGAAGGCTGAGCTTGAGTCCGCTGTCAGCAGCAAGAAGCAGCTTGACAAGGACCTCAGCGAGCTTTCAGCGGCGTATGACGAGCTGGACAAGGCAAACAAGGAGCTTGCGGCGAAGAATGCCGAACTGTCCGCCGAAAACAGTAAGCTTGACGACGGCAGAAAAGAGCTTGAGAGGGTGAGCGCCGAGCTTTCCCGCAAGGATGAAGAGCTGGCGGCCGCGAGCGAAAAGCTCAACAACAGTATTTCGGAGCTTGACGAGTTAAAGGTAAAGTTCTCGCAGATGGAGAGTGAGAACAATGCGCTCAAGCAATCCGACAACAGCGCCGAGCTTCATGATTCTTTGGAGGAGATAAAGGCTCAGCTGGAGGATCTTACATCTAAGAACGCCGAACTTTCAAAGGAAAACAAAGCTCTTAAGAAAACAAACGCGTCCTTGGACAAGCAGATAAAAGAAATGCTGGAGGACGGTCAGCTTACTTTATGAGAGAGGTTTTAGCGCCCTGCGGCGGTATCGATGGGCTTACGGCGGCGCTGAACTCGGGCGCGGACGCGGTGTACATCGGACTTAAACAATTTTCGGCGCGCAAAAACGCCGAAAATTTTTCAGATGAAGATCTGGCGCTTGCTGCGGGTGAATGTCACAAGCGCGGCGTTAAGCTGTATGTCACGTTTAATACGCTTGTATACGACTGCGAGCTTGCGGAGCTTGCCGAATGTATAATAAAAGCGGCGAGGGCGGGCGTTGACGGTCTGATCATACAGGATCTCGGCGCGGCGCGGCTTGCCGAAAGGATCTGTCCCGAGCTGCCGCGTCACGCGTCCACTCAGATGACGCTCAACAGCGTGTGCGGAGTTAAAGCCGCCGAGGAGCTTGGATTTTCGCGCGTCGTTATCGGCAGGGAGCTCTCCGGTGAGGAGATCGCGGAGATATCGCGGGAGACGGACGCTCAGCTTGAGGTATTTGTTCACGGGGCGCTCTGTGTCTGTGTCAGCGGTCAGTGTTATATGAGCAGCATTTTCGGCGGCAGAAGCGGAAACCGCGGATTATGCGCACAGCCATGCCGATTGGACTTTACAGCGGGTGAACGTCATAATGTTATCTCGTTGAAGGACAGCTCGCTTATCCCGCACCTGAACGATGAAGCGTTTCGCGGAGTGTATTCATATAAGATCGAAGGCCGCATGAAGCGTCCGGAGTATGTGGCGTGCGCGGTGGACGCGTGCCGAAAAAGTCTTTCGGGGATTCCGTATGATAAGGAACGGCTTGAGGGCATTTTCTCGCGCGGCGGGCTTACCGACAGCTATTTTGACGGAACGATGAGCGATATGTGTGGTATCCGCGGCAAAGAGGACGTGGAGAACTCCGCAAAGGCGCTTAACGGGATAAAGGAACTGTATAAAGCGGAATTTCCGAGGATCAAGGCGGATATTTCTGTGGAAATACGTGAAGGCGAGCCAATAAGCGCGGCGGCAAGGTGCCGGTACGGAGAGGCGCGGTTCGTATCCGATGTGATACCCGAGAGCGCGAAGGGCGCTCCGCTGGATAAGGACGGTGTATGCGCGCGGATAAGCAAGCTAGGCGGCACGCAGTTTTATGCGGGCGAGGTCTTGGCGGCTGTCGGAGACGGTCTGTACGTTTCGGCTGCGGCGCTGAACTCGCTGCGGCGCGAACTGTGCGCGGCGCTGGAGAATGTCGTTTCGGAAGCTTGTTCTCCGAAGTATAAGATCACTCATGTTGATTCAGAAAAGACTGCCCGAGGGGATATAAAGTCCGTAAACACGGTGAGATACCGTGCCGAGGTTGCCGATAATAATCAACTTGAACAAGCGCTTTCACTTGATTTTGAGATGTTCTATGCGCCGATGGGTCTGCTTTCGGAGGATACTCCCGAAAAAGAGCGGATCGCGGTTATCCCGCCGCTTATTTTAAGCGGCTGTGAACGTGAGGTCAAAAAGCGCCTTGCCGTACTTAAGCGGGCGGGCTTTTCCAAAGGTCTGGCACACACTCTCGGACACGCGCGGCTGCTTAAGGAATGCGGATTCGAGATACTCGGCGGTTATCGTATGAATATTCTGAATTCGCTTTCCGCCGGGGTTTGCGTGGATTTTGGGTTTTCCGATATCACACTTTCGTTTGAGGGTGCGGCAGCGGTGCTTGCCCAAATCGGATCGCCGATACCCGAGGGTATACTTGCTTACGGACGGATACCGCTTATGCTTACGCGGCGCTGTCCGCTGAACGACGGCAAGCCGTGCGGACGGAAGGACGTGTTCGGGAACGGAGAGAGCTGCGGCGGTTTTATTACCGACCGACAGGGCAACAGGCTGCCAGTTCTGTGCGGTGGAAACAGTGTCGAGCTGCTTAATCCCGATCTGCTTATTATGAGCGACAAGCCCGAGATTCTTGAAAAGTTTGATTTTGCTGTTATGAAGTTCACCGCTGAGGATGATATCGCGGCGGTGCTGGATATGTATAAGCGCAAGAGAAAGCCTGAGGGCAGGCTGACTCGCGGATTGTATTTCAGAGGGGCACAGTAACGGCGAAGCCAAGATCAACATTTTACACGTACAGTGATATTTCAAAAACAAGCACAGCGGTTCAACAAAGCGGAACCGAGGTGCTTGGTTGGCTCATTACGAAGCACTGAGCGGTCTTGAATTTTTTCATATAATGAAAGAGATTATACGATATGAACAATGAGATTTTTAACAAGAAGGTTGGATTGATCCGCAACAAGCTGTCGGAGATCGGCGGTGAAAAGGTCTTTTCGGAATTTGCGGGCGTGTGCGGAAGGTATGCCGCGTTTATTTCTGTATGTGATATTGAACAGCGGGCTTATGTGTTCAGAGCGTCGGCGGATTCTCCGAAGGCGGCGTGGGAGAACGTAAGAGCCGAGGCGGCACAGTTTGTTTACTCGGAGGATCTGAACCCGCTCTGGGTCAAGGCGGATATCACCTTCAAGGGCGAACGCGTGAAATTTGACGAGCTGCTTTCGCGGATCTCCGGGTG
>JAIEDJ010000294.1 GCA_029068025.1 Oscillospiraceae bacterium
AGATGTGTATAACCAGACAGATACTAGAGTATTTTTATGGGTGGCTTTATGACCCAAATACACACGTGGAAACAGCTTCCCCGTCGGTGCGCTTCTGGCGTTTGGGGCGGTGGTTTTCCGCGGAGGAAATTTTAACCCAAAACAGGAGGAAAACATTATGGCAGTAGTATCTATGAAGCAGCTTCTGGAGGCAGGCGTTCACTTCGGACACCAGACCAGACGCTGGAACCCGAAAATGGCACCGTATATCTTCACCGAGAGAAACGGTATCTACATCATCGACCTGCAGAAGACTGTTAAGAAGCTGAACGAGGCTTACAACTTTGTTCACGAGACAGCGGCAAACGGCGGAGAGATCCTTTTTGTCGGCACCAAGAAGCAGGCTGCGGATTCCATCAAGGAAGAGGCTGTCCGCGCGGGCGCTCACTATGTAAACGCAAGATGGCTGGGCGGTATGATGACCAACTTCAAGACCATTCAGAGAAGAATCGCGCGTCTTGAGCAGCTCCACAAGATGGAGACAGACGGAACATTCGACCTGCTCCCCAAGAAGGAAGTTATCAAGCTCAATCTCGAGATCGAGAAGCTCGAAAAGTTCCTCGGCGGTATCAAGAATATGAAGAAGCTCCCCGGCGCGCTGTTCGTTGTTGACCCGCGCAAGGAGAAGATCGCTGTTGCAGAGGCAAAGAAGCTCGGTATCCCCGTTGTTGCTATCGTTGATACCAACTGCGATCCCGATGAGATCGACTACGTTATCCCCGGAAACGATGACGCTATCCGCGCTGTTAAGCTGATCGCGGGCGCTATGGCTGACGCTGTTATTTCCGCAAATCAGGGCAGTGCCGACGCGGCTGCAGAGGCTGCTCCCGCAGAGGACGCGGAGTAATTTGTAAATTTCAAAGCCCGATGGGAGTGCGAAAGTGATTTTTCGCCGACCGTTGAGCGGTTTTAAATAAAGGAGAATTAACATGGCTAATGTAACTGCACAGGACGTTAAAGAACTTCGCGATATGACAGGCTGCGGCATGATGGACTGCAAGAGAGCGCTTGTCCAGGCTGACGGCAACCGCGACGAGGCTGTTAAGATCCTGCGTGAGATGGGTCTTGCTAAGTCCGCTAAGAAGGCGGGAAGAATCGCTGCCGAGGGCGTTGTTAAGACCAAGGTAAAGGGCAACATCGGCGTTATCGTTGAGATCAACTGTGAGACCGACTTCTGCGGCAAGTCCGACAAGTTTTTGGAGTTGGTTGAGATCATCGCCGACACTATCCTTGACAACAATGCTGCAGATCCCGAGGCGCTGGCTAGCTGCAAGGCTTCCGGTACCGAGCAGACCGTTGCTGAGCTTCTCACCGAGAAGATCGCTACTATCGGCGAGAACATCAAGATCCGCCGCTTTGTAAAGATGGATGGTGTTCTGACCGGATATATGCACGACGGCGGCCGTCTGGGCACGCTGCTGCGTATCACCACAGACAAGCCCGATGACGCGGAGGTTCAGACCTGCGCAAAGAACGTCGCGCTTCAGATCACCGCTATGAACGCTCAATATATCTGCAAGGACTGTGTTCCCGCGGAAGTTATCGCAAACGAGAAGGAAGTTCAGACCAAGCTGGTTGAGCAGGAGGGCAAGCCTGCGAACGTTGCGGAGAAGATCGTTGAGGGTCGTCTGCGCAAGTTCTATGAGGAAGTTTGCCTGATGGATCAGAAGTACTTCAAGGACGATTCCATGAGCATTGCGAAGTATATCGAGAGCGTTGCTAAGGCTCAGGGATGCACACTCAAGGTTGAGGAGTTCGTTCGCTATGAGCGCGGCGAGGGTATCGAGAAGAAGGAAGAGAACTTCGCTGACGAAGTTGCTTCCATGATCAAGTAATTTCATATGATTTACGAACGCCGCGCAAGCAATTTGTGCGGCGTTCCGGTTTGCAGAAAAAGTTATTTTAGCCAAGAGCCGCATGCCAAACTTGAGCACAAGCGCCCAAGCTAAGATCAACAGCATATCGTCAACGTTATGAAACAAGCCAAGATCAACTTTTTAAAGGTTTATCTGCAAGCCGGAACGCCGCACAACGTTTTGCGCGGCGTTCTTTTTTATGTACAAAATTGTTTTTTCGACAGCTCCTGATATTTGCGCTTTGTCGCTTCTCCGCCGCGGATATGCCGCTCCTGCTTGTTCTTGTCAAGTACAGTCTTTACCTCCTCGTACAGCGCTTTATTTGCTTTCTCGAGCTTGGTGGTGATATCCTGGTGAACGGTGCTTTTGCTTATCCCGAACTGCTGTGCAGCGGATCTTACTGTCGCGTTATTTTCAACAATATATTTTCCGAGTATTACGCATCTTTCCTGATTACCTTCGCAGCATGGTTTCAAAGATTATTCCCCCCTCACGTAAACTACAATAAATAGTATGTTTACAGGCTGCGATTTATGATTCCGGACAAATTTGCTGAAAATAAAAATCATTGCTTGACTTTGGCGTTAAAATGTCGTATAATATAATTGGATATTTGTTTTGTGTTATGGGGTGTTCGCTGTGGTATGGCTTACCGATATTTCAAACCGGGAATATATAAGGCTTCGGGCGTTTGCAGACAAGTCGGAGATGACCGTGATCACGTTTGAACCCCTTAAAATGAACGACACGTCAGATTGGGATCCGCAGTGGGAAGAATGGAACTGCTATTATGAGCCGCTGATGATCCCGTTGAGTGATTTTAAGCGACTGTTGAGTGGGTATTTTAACAAGATCTATCCGACCCGGGACGCTATTGACGGTACGCCCGAGAAATACTTTGACGTTTGTTCTCCTAACTGGATAGGCGAAAAGGACTGGCGGATAATTATTTCCGCAATTCAAGCGGATCTGGAGAGCTTTTCGGGAACTGAAAGAAAGTTTTATGAAAGCTTTCTCGATTGGCTTGACGAGGCGCTTAAGCATACGAGCATTATCGTGGCGGAGGGGAACTTATGACGGAGCTTATCACGCTGTGCGGGGACGACTGCCTGAAATGTCCGCGCTATAACGCCAAGACCGATGAGGAGCTGTCCGCCGTCGCGGAGCTGTGGTATAGGATCGGCTGGCGGGAGAGCGTTCTTCCCGCGGCGGAGATGAGGTGCGGCGGCTGTTCTCCCGAAAAGATGTGTACATACGGCTTGGTGGAATGTACGGCTTTGCATAATGTTGAAAAGTGCTCCGTATGCAGTGAATTTCCGTGCGGCAGGATAGACGGGCTGCTGGAGCGTTCAAAAAGCTATGAGAAGAAGTGCGCCGAGGTTTGTGATGACAGGGAGATGGAGACCCTGAAAGCCGCATTTTTTAACAAAGAGGTCAATTTGAGAAAATAAGTATTTTTATATAAATGAGGTTAAAAATAATGTCATTTTTTCATTTTTCGGACAAGATAATGTCGGCTGCCGATGAGGCTATGGAGCTTTGCAGACCGCAGTTCGCGGAGCTTGACACCTTGTGTGAGTACAACGGAGAGCGCGTGCTCAAGGCGTTTATTGACAACCGTGTCAGCGAGGTCGATCTCAAGGGTACGACGGGCTACGGCTACGGCGACAGCGGACGGGATAAGCTGGACAAGGTTTTCGCGCAGATACTCGGGGCGGAGGACGCTCTTGTCCGTCACAACTTTGTCAACGGCACTCACGCGCTGACTACCGCGCTGTTCGGGGTGCTGAGACCCGGGGATGTGCTGTTTTCCGTTACGGGAATGCCGTATGATACTTTGCAGGACGTTATTCTGGGGGACGGGTGCGGTTCGCTGCGCGATTTCGGGGTCAATTTTCTGATGATCCCGCTGCTCGAGGACGGCACTCCCGACTATGAAAAGATAACGCAGCAGGCGAAGGGCGTGCGCATGGCTTATATACAGCGTTCGCGCGGGTATTCGCTGCGTCCGTCGCTGGATATTGACACAATAGAAAAGATCATCAAGGCGGTGAGGGCGGCGAATCCCGACTGCGTCGTTATGGTGGACAACTGCTACGGCGAGCTTGTGGAGGAACGCGAGCCGCTTGACGTGGGCGCGGATCTTATCGCGGGAAGTCTTATCAAGAATCTCGGCGGCGGTATCGCGCAGACGGGCGGCTACATAGCGGGACGCGCTGATCTCGTGGAGCAGTGCAGCTATCGGCTCACCTGCCCGGGAGCGGGCAGGGAGGTCGGGTGTTCGCTGGATCAGCTTCGCGGAATGTATCTCGGGCTGTTCCACGCGCCCGAGGCGGTATGCGCGGCGCTGAAGACCTCGGTGTTCGCGGCGGCGTTCTTTGAAAGACTTGGGTTCGAGGCGTTCCCGAAGTATAACGAGAAGCGCACGGACATCATCGCGGCGCTTAAGCTAGGAAGTCCCGAAAAGCTGATCGCGTTCTGCGAGGGTATACAGAGCGGTTCCCCCGTGGACAGCTTTGCCGCTCCCGAGCCGTGGGATATGCCGGGGTATGACAGCAAGGTCATTATGGCGGCGGGGGCGTTCACTATGGGCGCGTCGATAGAGCTTTCGGCGGACGCGCCGCTCAGAGAGCCGTATGCGGTGTGGCTCCAGGGCGGACTGACATTCCCGACCGGAAAGACCGGGATAATGCTGGCGGCGGAGAGCATAGCGAAGAAAGGTCTTTTATGAGCAGTATTAAAAAAACTATATACATAATTTCGGCAGTGTGCCTGGTGTTTATGTTCGCGTTCTACAAGCTGTTTGTGGATAATCGTAATGATGTTTGCTTGTTTATGGGAATATTGTTTATGACGGCGGCTTATCATCTGATAGTAAGGCTGGTGATCGGGACGTTTGGCGACGCGGCGCTGGAGAAGGGCATTGATCCGGACAATCACTGGTTTGCCGACAGCAATGCGGAGCAGTCTGTTTACCGCGCTATCGGGGTGAAGTCATGGAAGAACAAGCTGCCTGCGCCCGAACCGTGGAAATTCTCCGTAAAAAGGCGCAGTCTTGAGGATATTGTCGCGGAATCCTGCCGCACCGAGGTCGTTCACGAGGCGGGTGTGATCGCAAGTCTCCTTTCTGTTCTGCTTACGGTTCCGTTTGGGTATTTGTGGTTTTTTATTTTGACAGCAGTACTCGGGGGGATCTTCGATCTGGTGTTTATTATAGTTCAGCGCTATAATCGTCCGAGGCTTATGCGAACCGCCGCGAAGAAAAGAATGTTATTCTTTGAAAAGCTGGAATATGACAACGCCTTTGCGGAATTTGAAGGCGCGGACGATGAAGCTGCCAATAACGAATCCGCGGACAATGAAGACGAGCCGCAGACTTTTGCACAAGATCTCCCGGATCCCAAATCCTCACAGGATCCCCAAGAACCCGAAAATCCCGATATCCCGGAGGAAGATGATATATGACAGTTCAGAATATTGATATTTCTCCGGCGCTGCCCTCCGACGCGGAGGAGATCGCGGAGATATACCGTTCGTTGATCGGTATGCCCGGCTGTACGTGGGACGATCACTATCCGACTATCGAATTTGTGCGGCGTGATATCGAAAACGGGAATATGTTCAAGGCGGTCGTTGGCGGGAAGATCGCCGGGGCGGCTTACTGTGGGGATTATGAGGAACGGCGCGTTCTCGAATGCTTTGAGGGATTTGAAAAGCTTGGAGAATTCGGACGCGTGGGAGTTCGGAAGGAGTTTCACAGAACGGGAATAGCGCAGGCGCTGCTGGGATCTCTCAAGGAAAACGCTAAAGGGCGCGGGTATACCGGTATCGCGCTGTTGGTCGGCAGAAAGAATGACGCGGCTATGGCGCTTTATGAGAAGCTCGGCTTTAAGCGCGTCGGCGAGAGCGATATTTACGATACCGAATGGTATTGTTATTTGTGTAAATTGTTGGAGGACGACTAAAATGATCAAGAGTATGACAGGCTTCGGCAGAGGTCACGCCGTGCTGAACGGACGGGATATCACCGTGGAGATACGCGCGGTCAATCACAGATACTATGAGTTTTCGTGCAGACTGCCGAGGGCGTTTTCGTTCGCGGAGGAAAAGCTGAAATCGCTGCTCCAGGGGAGGATATCGCGCGGAAAGCTGGAGGTGTCGGTTCTGGTTCAGAACGTCACCGCAGTTTCGGAAAAGATCACCGCGAACAAGGAGGTCATCGGCGCGTATGTGTCGGCGCTCCGCGAGATCAAGGACGAATTCGGGCTTGCGGATGATCTGTCGCTGTCTGCGGTTATGAGGCTGCCAGACGCGTTTACCGTTGTAAAAGCGGAAACGGACGAGGATCAGCTCTGGGAGGATCTGAAAACTGTCGCCGAGGAAGCGCTCGGGAACTTTATCACAATGCGCGAGAACGAGGGCGCGCGCATGAAGGCGGATATCTCCGCGCGGCTGGATGTTATCGAGAAGAACGTCGCGTTTGTCGAGGAACGTTCGCCGATGATCGTGGAGGCTTACCGCAAGCGGCTGTACGACAGAATGTGCGAGGTGCTTGAGGGCAAGGCGGCGGATGAGAACCGCATAATGCTCGAAGCCGGCATATTTTCCGAAAAGACCGCCGTCGATGAGGAAACAGTCCGCCTGCGCTCACATCTCGCGCAGTTCCGTGAAATGCTAGAGAGCGCCG
>JAIEDJ010000295.1 GCA_029068025.1 Oscillospiraceae bacterium
GGCAATGTTGTTGAGGGAATTTTATGGGTAAACAGATAAATTACTATCTTGAATTCGAGAGTTTTAAACTTGTCGCGCAAAAGGCTCTCGATCTCGGCTGTGAGATAGTCCGCGAGGATCTGAGCAAATTCGAGAAAACAAAAGTTACGGTAAGCCGTGATTTGAGTATTCTCACAGACGAAAACGGCGCGTATTATTATTTTCATCTGCCCGAAGCCGGGAAAATCAAGATCAATAATTACGAGTGCGGCGAACGATTGGATCACGGGTTCGGCGAGAGCGCAAATTCGTTGATCGAAGCCGGATATTCGCGTATCGGTGAAGCTGAAAAAATGGTTTCGAGCAGCCGCTTATATCTCACCACAGGCTACTACGACAAGAACGAGAATTTCATTTACCGCCCGGACTGTATCGTGAAAGTGTACAATTCGCTTGCGCGGTACGTCAAAAAACTCGCGCCATATACGGAGCTTACCGACACATACATAAGTATGCGCAGCGAAAATTATCTGCAGCCCTTTGAATATCAGCACAAGGAATATGTCACGCCGTTCTGCCTTGATCTGAGAGAAAAAGGCTACAAGCTGGGGTAAGGAGAACTATGGGAAAACCAATAAATTATTGGCTCGAATTCGAGGGCTTCATAGCTCTTGCTCAAAAGGCGGTCGATCTGGGCTGTGAAATTATGAAAGCGGAACTCAGCGAAGCCGATACCACCGTGATCACCGTGAGCCGCGATCCCGATATTATCACCGATGACGAAAATATCTGGTATTTCTTTCATCTTCCGGAAGCGGGCGAGATCGAATTAACGATCGGTGACAACGGCGCACACATCAACAATCCTTTTGAGAAGTGCAATAATTCGATAATGGAAGCCGGATTTTCACGGATACTCAAAGACGAGAAGCGCATTCGGCGGGCGAAGTTATTTCTTCCGGACGGTATTAAAAACAAAAGCAGTGTCTATATCAAACGTCCGGAAAGCATTGAAAAAATGTACAGATCTATCGCGCGGTATCTGAAAAAGCTCGCGCCTTATACCGAGATCACCAGATACAAGATCTTCCCGGACGGCGGACGAGAGCCGTTCCAAGTCAAGGAATATGTCTCGCCGCATTGCTTTAAGATGTGGAAGAACGAGGGATTTTCTCTCGGAATATAATACATTTAATTTTAAGGTAACATCGGAGAATTTTTGCTCCGTAATTACAACGCCGCACGGGGAGCGCCGCAGCGGTGATATTTCAGCGAGGGAACGCGTGTTTCGCGGTGAGAGGATACTTTTGAGTATCGACCGGCAGGCAGAAGCAATTCTGTCTGTAACGCATTGCGCGGTCGCTGAAAGATCTACCGCGCGGAAAGAGGTTTTTATGAAAAAGACTGACATTCACAAGCTCTGTATGGCGGCGTTTCTGACGGCGCTGGCGGTGGTTGGCTCACAGTTCTTCACGTTTCCGTTTCTCGGCGCGAAGTGCAGCCCGACTCAACACTTTGTAAACATCATCGCGGGCGTGTACTTAGGACCGTGGTGGGCGCTTGGCAGCGCGTTCTGCACAAGCCTTATCCGAAACCTTATCGGCTGGGGTTCGCTGATGGCGTTCCCGGGCTCGATGATCGGCGCGTTCCTCTCTGGCGCGATGTATCATTGGATACTCAATGGCAAGAGCCTTGCGGTGCGCCTGCCGTTCGCGTATATCGGCGAGCTGATCGGCACGTCCGTGCTTGGCGGAATGTGCGCATATCCGATAGCGTTCCTTATTATGGGCAATAAGGACGCCACGCTGTTCGGATTTGTTATTCCCTTCTTTATCTCCTGCGTGGTCGGGACAGTTATTGCCGCCGTTGTCGTTACAACTATGAAACGCACAAGAGTTCTTGACAGATACTTTGCCGAGACAAAATAGAAAAATAATAACAAGCGGCTTCCGCAATAGTCAGCGCTGTGCAGCGAAGCTGAACAGCGCTGACTTGATAGGCAAACCGTGAAGCGGTTTGCTGGTGCGGAAGCCGCGTTTTTAAATAAGAAAGAAGACAAAACTATGGCATCCTTTGATTCTTTTGCCGAAGCGCTGAACAAGCTCCGCGAAAAAAAGCCGCTGATCCACTGTATTACAAATTATGTAACCGCCTGCGATACCGCGAATATGCTGTTAGCTGCGGGCGCGTCTCCGATAATGGCGGACGACCCCGCCGAGGTCTCGGAGATCGTCGAGTATGCAAACGCCTTGCTGCTTAATATGGGAACACTTTCCGAAAGCCACATTTCCGCGATGCTGAAAGCGGGAACGACCGCAAACAAGCGCGGTATACCGATAGTGCTTGATCCTGTGGGATTTCATTTGTCGGAATTCCGCAGTCAGGCATTTTATAAAATACAATCCGAGGTAAAATTCTCCGTAATTCGCGGCAACTTGTCCGAGATACTGGAGATGGGCGGGATCCCCGCACATTCGCACGGCGTTGACAGCGATAACGAACCGAACGAGGGCTTGGATCTCACCGCCGCCGATGAGGTCGCGACAAGATATTGGTGTACCTGCGCCGTGACCGGCAAAGAAGACATAATCACATTCGAGACGCAAGCCGTACAGCTGTTAAACGGCACCAAAAAACTCAAAAGGATCAGCGGAGCCGGAGATATGACCTCGGCAATGATCGCGGCTTTTTTGACCGTTACAGACAGTTATACGGCGGCGAAATTCGGCACGGCGTTTGTCGGCATATGCGGCGAACTCGCAGAAGAAGCGTCAACAATCAACGGCGAATTCAAAGGCATGGGAACATTCAGGCAGGAGCTGTTCAACGCCGCGGGTTCGGCTCCGGAAGTATTTTTGGAACGCGTTAAGATAGAGGAATAACCACTATGGATAAAAGCAAAATCGACTACACACTTTATCTTGTAACGGACAGAAGGCTGATGAGCTGCAAAACAATCGAGGAATCGGTATCGCTTGCGATAGACGGCGGCGCGTCCGTGGTGCAGCTCCGCGAAAAGGACTGTTCCTCGCGCGAGTTCTACGAGCTTGCCGTTCGCGTTAAAAAGATCACCGATCCGAGAAAAGTTCCGCTTATCATCAACGACAGGATAGACATCGCGCTTGCCGCCAACGCGGACGGAGTTCACCTCGGACAGAGCGATATCCCGTGCCATGAAGCGCGTAAAATTCTTGGCGCGGACAAGATCATCGGCGTATCGGCGGCGCTCCCCGAGGAAGCGGCGCAAGCCCAAGCGGACGGCGCGGACTACCTCGGAGTAGGCGCTGTTTTCTCCACGCAAACCAAGACAAACACGCGCCCGGTAACTCCCGGGATCATCAGGCAGATCCGCTCGGCAGTGACTATCCCGTTCGTGGTGATCGGCGGCATCAATTCCGAGAATATCAAGGAGCTGTACGGGCTCGGGGTCAACGGAGCGGCGGTCGTGTCATCGGTAGTCGCGCAGCCAGAC
>JAIEDJ010000296.1 GCA_029068025.1 Oscillospiraceae bacterium
ATATATTATACATCAAAAAAACTGTTATGTCAATAGAAACACATAGCACTTTTGACTGAAAATCATAAGTACTATGGCTAAAACTTCTTTATGAACGTCCGTCTTTTGGGTCGGAGTTTTTTGTTGCTATTGCACAATCTTTTGGTTTAAATAATCAGCAAATATGTAAAATATATGTGAAATTATATTTTTCTCTTTACATTATATTGCCAAATATGCTATAATAAATCAAGAATAGAGCGCAATCGGCTTTGCGCTGTGATACTAATTCACGATCTACGTATAGACATCTTCGCGTAAATTCCGCACCTCTCGCTGTGTCAACGCTCCTTGCAGTACATTAAGTACAGCTGCGTCGCGTTTCCTTGCGATAGGCGCGGTCTTTCCGCGAATCTTGTCTATACTTCGATCGCGAATTAGTATGAGTTTATGTTATAACATTTTGTAAGGAGTTTTGGTTATGAATGTTTCGATCAGGAAAAGCATTTTGAGGAGCATTATCTTCAGCAGTGCTCTGGCGCTTGTTATTATGGGAATTCTGAGTTATATTACTCAGGTCTCATTCTCGAAGCACTCGCTCAGGCAAACCGCCGAGGTAAGGCTGTCGGACGCTAAGCAGCGGCTTTCCGAAAGCGAGACCGAGATAGCGGAGCTGACCGAAAATCTTAATGAGGAATATCTCAGCAAGGCAAGAATGTTTTCGCAGATCATCAGCAACGCGCCCGAGACGCTTAACGATCCCGCCAAGCTTGAACAGATCCGCGTTCAGATGGGAGTGGACGAGCTTCATGTTACCGACGCGAATGGTGTTATTCTTTGGAGTACCGTTCCGGCGTATCTCGGTTTTGATTTCAACTCGTCCGATCAGACTGCGCCGTTTTTGCGGATACTTACCGACCGCAGCTTCGAGCTGGCACAGGAGCCTACTCCCAACGGCGCTGAGGCGAAGCTGTTCCAATACATAGGCGTAAGCCGCTATGATACGGCGGGTATCGTTCAGGTCGGAATGGAGCCGGTGCGTCTTTCCAACGCGCTCAGGGGCGCTCAGCCCGACGCGGTTCTCGGTGCGCTGACTGTCGGCAAGAACGGAACGATGTTTGCGGTAAACAAGACTGATCTTACGCTCGCGGCGTATAAGGACACAGCAAAGATCGGTTCTCAGGCTTCGGACATAGGACTTACTCAAAGCGTACTGGAAATGGGAGAGGGCAAGATCAGATCCGTTCGTGTTGACGGCGTAAGGTACTATGTGTGCGTTTCCGCGTTTGAGGATTATTATATCGGAACGCTTATTCCCGTATCGGAGGCCTCTGAGCAGACTCTGATCCTTACGGTGGTGATCCTGCTTACTACAGCGGTGATCATTGCGGTGCTTGCTTATGTCACGATAGCTACTGTGAATAAAAGCATTATCGCAAAGCTTAACATTATTTGCGGCAATATGAAAGAAATATCCTCCGGCAACAGCGATATCAGAGTTGATGTCAGAACCTGCAGAGAGTTTAACGACCTGAGCGAGGGAATAAACGGTATGCTCGACAGCATAAGTGCTCAGATAAAGGAGACAACGCGGCTCAACGCTTCGATGGAATCGCTGCTCAATGATGTTTCCAATACCTCGCAGAGCATCAACAGTTACTCGGAGGCTATGAAGGATGTTTCGCTCCGCATTTCCGAGGGCTCGTCCACACAGGCGGAAACCGTTCAGGAGATCAAGGATTCGTTTGAATCCATCGCGAATGAGGTACGCGACAGCGCGGGCATGGCGGAGCAGGCAAGCAATTTCTCACGCGAGGCGCAAAACAGACTCAGCGGAAGCGTCGAGAGCATGGAGAATATGAAGCTTGCTATGAATCAGATCACCGAATATTCGGAGAAGATCGAATCCATTGTCAAGACCATTGAGGACATTGCGTTCCAGACAAATATACTTGCGCTTAACGCGGCTATTGAGGCTGCGAGAGCGGGCGAGAACGGCAAGGGCTTTGCTGTCGTTGCGGACGAGGTAAGAAACCTTGCCACAAAGTCCGCGGAGGCGGCGAAAAACACCACTCAGCTTATTGCCGAGACCATGAACGCCGTAAATCACGGAAACGTTATCGCGAACGAGGCCGCCGAAGCGCTTCAAGGTACGATCGAGGGAATTGAGAAGAGCGTTAATCTCGTTGCTGATATATCCGCTGCCTCCAATAAGCAGGCAGACGATCTCACCAACGCGATGGGCGGTATGCACAGAATAACCGAGGTCGCTCAAAGAAACTCCGATGTTTCGCATGACGCGCAGGATACCGCTGACAAGCTTGATACCGAGGCTGCGGCGCTGATCGCGCTTATCAATGCCGGAAAATAACGCGTGAGCCGCCGATTTTAACTTTTACACAAACAGAAGAACGCCGACCTTTTGGGTCGGCGTTACAGCTTGTAGATAAACCTCTAAAATGTTGATCTTGTCTATTTTGTCACGTTGATCTTGGCTGGTTTTATAACGTTGACGAGGGGCTGCTTATCTAAAAGAAATTTCAAAACCGTGCGGTGCTTCGCACCGCCCTAGCCAGCCCCACTCGGCTCCGCTGCACGCTTCGCGTTCCGCTGCGCCGAGCGGGACTGCTTTTTGAAATTTCTCCTGCGCGTTTAAATCGTCGATCTTGGCTTAGGCGCTTGTGTTCGGGTTTGACACGTTGCTCTTGGCTAAAATAACTTTTTCTACAGTCTGGAACGCCGGCCTTTTGGGTCGGCGTTTATTTGTTTTAAACTAAAATCCCATATCTTCCTGGGTCCTGATCGTGTCAAGCTTTTGTGACATACTCGGATTTCCCGCTATGGTGGTGTTGTTTATGAAAAGCAGATCGGTGATCCCGTGCTCCCTTATATAGTCTGTCATATTATGCGAGAAGAAACGCAGATCGGTAACATAGATATCCTCAAAGGAGCCGAACAGGAATGGTACCGCGGCGTTTCCGTAGCTGTCCTTGATGATCAGGAGACGTCTGCCGTTTTCGGTTTCCGTTTTCACATGGACTATCTTCGCGTCGCCGCCCATAAAGGTGCAGTAGTTGTCCGAGCGGTTATCTCCGTAGTTCAGGAAGAACGAGCCCTTTGACGGATCGTATGCGCCGATCACGTCCCAGCCGGAGATCTTGTAATTATAGTAGGTCGTGGTGTACTTTACCGTTTGCGGAACATAGTAGACGAATTCCTCGGGGTTGTTCTTAAGTATTTCGTGATCTCCCGAATATCCGTACATGGAGCCGCAAAATCCCGTATTCACGCGCTTTTCGTAGTCGGACAGCGGCAGGAACGGAACGCCCGCCGTCTTTGCGAACTCCTCCGCAGCGTAATAGCCGCCGAGCGGCGCCCAGTGGTGATCGGTCTTGAGATAAATGTCCTCGCCGGCATGCTTTGCAAGCGCCGAATATACGTCGACAGCCCGGATATCCATAAGATTCTCGTTGACTATGCTTATATGTGCCTTCTGGCTCGCGCACTTTTCGGCAACCTCGGGCGGAGCGTAGTATTCACACGCTACGGGAACGACCATGCTGTAGACGCTGATATCGGGGAGAGCTTCCTTGTACTTGTTGAGCGCTTCAGCATACGTCTTGAAGTTTTTGGGATTGGCTCCGTAAAGCGACATGGCGCGTGTTCCGACAATGGCTATATTGTTGGCGAAGATCACCTCGCCGTCGGGCGGTGTGATATCTGCGGGCGGTATTTCGCTGCTTGTTGGAGAACTTTGAGAGCTTTCAGGCTCGTAGGAGCTTGATGTACTTTCGGATCCGCTTGAAGTGCTGTCCGGGGAGTTGTCCAAAGAAGTGCTGCTGTCGGACGGGCTATTGACAATTATAGTGTTTGGCTTTGTTGGCCTGCTTTCGTTTGAGCAGCCGCCGAGGGCTGCTGTGAGCGCTATCAGAAGGCTCGCTGAAATGATCCTGCGCTTTTTCAAAAATATCACCTCAAAATTATGTTGGAATTTGTTATAAAATGTAGAATTAAAGTAACAAGTATATTTTATCACTTTGTAGGAATGATGTCAATAGAAAAAAGGTTACAATTTGGTTACAATTTTCAGAGCACGGTTTTACATAAAAATGCGCGGAAATTGCTTCCGCGCATTAGCTTGCAGATAAACCTCTAAAATTCTGATCTTGGCTGGTTTTATAACGTTGACGAGGGGCTGTTGATTTAAAAGAAATTTCAAAACCGTGCAGGGCTTCGCCCTGCACTAGCCAGCCCCACTCGGCTACGTTCCGCGCTTCGCGCTCCACTCCGCCGAGCGGGACTGCTTTTTGAAATTTCTCCTGCACCGTTAAAATGTTGTCCTTAGCTTAAGCACTTATGCTCAGATTTGGCACGCGGCTTTTGGATTAAAATAACTTTTTATACAGACTGAAATGCGCGGAAAGCAATTTCCGCGCATTTGTTTGTTTTTTATTTTACGATGTCAGCGTTTATACGCAGCCCTGAGCCTTCATTGCTTCAGCAACCTTGAGGAAGCCTGCGATGTTTGCGCCTGCCATATAGTTGCCGGGCATGCCGTACTCCTTGGAAGCGTTGTCGCACTGCTTGAAGATCTCCTTCATAATGCCGTGCAGCTTCTCGTCAACCTCCTCGAATGTCCAGCTGTAGCGGATGGAGTTCTGGCTCATCTCAAGACCGGAGGTAGCAACGCCGCCCGCGTTTGCTGCCTTTGCGGGACCGTAGAGCATTTTATTCGCGAAGTAAACCTCAATAGCCTCGGGAGTGGAAGGCATATTAGCGCCCTCTGCTACAGCGTAGCAGCCGTTCTTTGCAAGCGCTTCAGCGGACTCCTTGTTGATCTCGTTCTGAGTAGCGCAGGGAAGCGCGATATCGCACTTGATAGTCCAGATGCCGCTGCAGCCCTCGGTGTAGGTCGCGTTCTTGTGAGAGGTTCTGCCAACGTACTCCTTGATACGCCCGCGCTCAACCTCCTTGATCTGCTTAACAACGTCAAGGTCGATACCGTCGGGATCGTAGATGTAGCCGTTGGAGTCGGACAGTGCAACTACCTTGCCGCCGAGCTCGGTCGCCTTCTTGGTAGCGTAGATCGCAACGTTGCCCGAACCGGAGATAACAACGGTCTGATCCTTGAAGCTCTTGCCGTTAGCCTTGAGCATTTCGTCGGTGAAGTAGCACAGACCGAAGCCGGTAGCCTCTGTTCTTGCGAGAGAGCCGCCGTAGGTGAGTCCCTTACCGGTGAGTACGCCGGAGAACTCATCGCGGATCCTCTTGTACTGACCGAACATATAGCCGATCTCGCGTCCGCCCGTACCGATATCGCCTGCGGGAACGTCGCAGTCTGGACCGATGTGTCTGCAAAGCTCAGTCATGAAGCTCTGGCAGAAGCGCATAACCTCTCCGTCGGACTTGCCCTTGGGATCGAAGTCGGAACCGCCCTTGCCGCCGCCCATGGGAAGCGTGGTCAGCGAGTTCTTGAAGATCTGCTCGAATCCGAGGAACTTGATGATTCCCATATATACGGAGGGGTGCAGTCTGATACCGCCCTTGTACGGACCGATAGCAGAGTTGAACTGAATTCTGAAGCCGCGGTTTACCTGAACCTTGCCCTTATCATCAACCCACGGAACGCGGAAAATGATCTGTCTTTCGGGCTCAACGATCCTGTCGAATACGCCTGCCT
>JAIEDJ010000297.1 GCA_029068025.1 Oscillospiraceae bacterium
CTCCAGTCCCAGCTTTTGTCAACGCTTTGACCGCCTGCTCCGCTGACATTAAGGCTCATCGGGCAGCCTTCGCCGAAAAGATACGCCATGCCCTTGTTGTCAGTGACGGCTTTCATCCAGTTGCTGACAGTGACCTCGGCGCCCTCGATAGGCTCGCCTTTCTCGTTCTGCACCTTAACGGCAAGGCGGTTGACTGCTTTGATTCTCCAATCGGACTTATAGCCCTCCCAATCGCTGTGAGAAGTGTAGAGTGCTTTCCAGTCCGCCCAATGGGCGTTGTCGTTCCACTCGCCGCCTGTCAGAAGCCCCGCCTGCGGAGGGATCTGCGGACTATCGTCGGGATCTGTAATGAGCACTCCCGGTGCCGCCGCCGAGGGAGCAGCCACCGCCCCACCCGTCGCCATGTCCGCATCCGCAGCCTCGGGCGCCATACCGAACATTCCGCCGTCGGCATCGCCTTTGGCAGCCGCGCCCGAGGGTCTCCCGCCGATATCCGTGCCGACGTAGCCGCCAGCCGCGTTGTTAAGCGCACTTTCCCCGGCTGAGCATCCTGTTACGGAAAGAAGCAGGATAAGCGCAGCCGCCATAGATAAACGTTTTTTCATAATATATTTTCCTCGCTTTCATTTAATTGATTTGGTTGCCCTTCTGATAATAATACCGCGCATAAGAGGAAAATGTTGCAGAATTTTTAAAAAAATTTTTAAAATACTAAAAAACTTGACAAATTGATATTATTATGCCATAATGAAATAAGTAAATTATTTTCGCCGCCTTTGGCGAGAGATCAAAACGGAGGTATATTATGATAGGAAAAAGCAAGTCCGACGGAAGAAAAGAACGTTCCGAAAAGGTTCTGGCAAAGCACAAGGTAATGATCAATCCGAATCTTCCCCGTATTGAAAACGAGGACGAGGCTAAGATAAAATCGCCGGAGGAGATTGTAAAGCGCGCGGTGACGGCGTTTATTACGGTTCAGATCGCCATTGACATCTGCAATAACAACGGCGCTCTGGAGTCGGTGGAGTTTTTCACGCCGATCATGGAGCGGTTCGGGCTGATGAGCGAGCTTACCGAGGATGAGAAGATCTACTTCGACAAGGCAAAATGTGACGATATCCCGCAGGACGCGGCATATCAGATGCAGTGGCGGCTTGAAATGTGCGTCCCGCTGTTCTGGGCGTGCGGATTCTGGAAGAAGCTGGATTACCCCAACGAAATGACCGACACTGTAAAGCTGACGATACTGATAGACAGCTGTGAAAATTTTGACGAGCTGATGAGCCATGTAAAAATGCGTTCCGCGTCCGAGATACTTGACAGCGCGGATCTGCTCTTCCGCATGGATTGGGCGTGCGTCGAGGCGCGTATCAAGAACGACCCAAGTATAATGGGGGATCTGTTCCCCGATGTGGTGGTGGAGCAGCACAAGGGAGTAAACTGGCTTATCGGCGCTTATGACGCGGAGAATTGGGATACCGTTGCGCCGCATACTTGATCCGGAGATCGATATGAAGAAAATACTGATTATACAGGGCGGCGGGCGGCCGAACGGAAACACCGCCCGACTGGTCGACGCGTTCTCCAAAGGCGCGGAGGACGCGGGGCACAAGGTAGAGATAATATCCCTTGCCAGGAACGAGGTCAAGGGCTGTCTTGGCTGCAATGCCTGCCGATACGGAAAGCCTTGTGTACAAAAGGACTGCTTCAATGACATAGTTCCGAAAATCATGGAAGCCGATCTTCTGGTGTTAGCTTCTCCGCTTTACTTCTGGACGATCTCGTCACGGCTCAAGGCGTTTATCGAGCGGTTCTATTGTATCGCGGAGGAAGACGAAAACCCGCCGCTCGGACGATACGAAAAGTATCCCGAAAAGGACTGCGCCCTGCTAATGACCGCCGCGGACAACTTTTTCTGGACGTTTGAGCAAGCCGTATCATATTATAAATATACATTAATAAATTATATAGGATTCCGCGACAAGGGAATGCTACTGGCGGGCGGCTGCGGTGATACAAACGGCAAGCCGCGGATCGGTGATACCGATCATCTGAACGCCGCATATAAGTTCGGGAACGAAATATATCAATGAATACAACAGCAATATTTAAAGCCCCCTTTATGGGGGCTTTAAATCTGTGGAAAAGTATTTCTACAAAATTCCGCGTCTGTTCGGTTTATTCGAGTTTCCAACGTCGATCGAAGTACGGGGGAACACCCTTCGGGAGATAGGGGGAGGGAGAATAAAATCCGACAAAAATGCGGGACTCCAGGGTTGACGCAGTCAATTCGCCCCCTTTCTCCCTACGGGTTTTCCCCGCTCCCCCTTAGCGTTGTCGCTTGCGACAACGCTAAGGG
>JAIEDJ010000298.1 GCA_029068025.1 Oscillospiraceae bacterium
GCGTCGTTTTTTATTTCAGCTTGTCAAGCTCTTTTTTTCTGCGCCGGGCGTTTCCGCGGATCTGCTGCATACGCGCAATTTCGTACTTGCAGCCCGAGTCGCGCGGATCCTTTCCGAATTCCTCAAGCGCCAGCTCACACAGCTCTATGATCCTGTCAAGATTGCTGTCGTCTCCCTCCAGCCGCTTCGCCCTGTCGGCAAAGATCATTCCGATATGATAGCAGTCGTCCGGAGCACTCTCTCGGCGCAGCACAAGCTCCTTGTCAAACAGCTTATCACTCTCCTCAACGCGTCCGATATCGAAATAGTAGTTCCCAAGCGTTGTGTAAGCGTCCGCAAGCTCCTTCGGATCCTCCGAGCCGTGCCGCTCTGCGATCTCCATCATCTTAGCGTACTGTGCGTCAGCCTCATCGGTCCGCTTCAGCTCCGCCAGACACCGTCCTTTGAGCTTGTAGTGCAAAAGCATTTCCTTTTCGTCTGTTCCGGCAGCTTCCAGACGCGTTATTATCTCGGCCTGTATTGCAAGGCACCGCTCAAAGTCGCAGTGCAGCGCGTTTCCGTAGAATTCCGCTCCGAATATCTCATCCAGCTCGTCAAGCGAGAGCGCGGTCAGATTCTCCGCCGCCTCCTCGCCGCCCGATCCAAGAGCCGCCACGCGGACGCATTTGATAGATCCGCTATCTTCGTCGAATTCCGTAATAATGAACTCGCCGCTTTCATCATTAAAGTGGACTGTCGCCCAGTCTCCCGTGAACTGCGCCTGCGAAATGTCAAATTTATGATGCTTAAGTACTGCTTTTATGTCGGACGGTTCCTCGAATATGTAGCTGCTGCAGCTCTTTCCGAGAATGGACAAGAACATCATGTTGAGGAAACCGAAAAGCGTGCGGCCGGTCGGCCACCAGTCCATTCCGCCGTTCTCGCCCTCCTGCCCCATCGCCATCTGAAAGTCGGGCGTATCGGGACGCACTCCGACAAGGAACGCTTCCTCCTCGTTCTCCGTTCCCTGCCTGATCACTCTCAGCGAACCGATAACGATAATCCTGATCTCCCCGCCGTTTCCGTCGGACAGCGCGATCATCGCCATATCGTCCGGGTGAAATATACGATAAGCGTGAAGACCGCCCGCGTTGACTGAGAGATATCCGAATCTTTCAAGAAACTCATGCAGCATAGGCGGCAGCACCAAGCCGCGTTTCTTCTCGTTTTTGATGAAATCGCCCCTGTATACTCCGTGATGCTCGCCGTCATAAAACAGCTCCAAAGAGGAGATCGGATCCATGTTATAATGTATACTCACTGTAAAATTCCTCCGCAAAAATACATTTGATCATCTTGCTATAAAGCTCTCGGAACGCGCAAAAAAGAACCGTGCCAGATCTCCCTCCACAAACTCCGCCACCGCGAATGTGCGCAGTTTTTCGGAAAAGCACAGCGAATACTCGCGCCTGAGCAGCCTATTGTACTCAATACGCTCCAGATCTATGCCGTTTTCGCGCAGCATCCGCACGGCGATCTCGGGATCGTCAACAATAACTGCATTCTCGGTTTTCAGCAGAACTCCGCTGGTCATGACCTTGAATATCTCGGAGATGGTATCATCGGACGGAAGTATCTGCGTCTGTTCGGGAGTGGTCTTAAGCAAAAAGATCTCTGGATCGTATTCCGCCTTGTCCGCGATCGCCACCTGAAACTCGCCGACGCGTCCCACCATCATAAGCGGCAGCTCGCCGCCCTCTCCGTAACGGAAAACGCGCTGCGACATGATATTAGGGTGCAGTATGCGGACGCTGTCCGACAAGCGGTTGACCGTCATATATCCGTAGCTCTTGAGAAAATTTTTAAGTATCTGCGGAACAATAATACCGCGTTCGTTTTCGTTGCGCTCAAAATCCTCATCGGAAAAACCGTCCGTCTTTCCCTGATAGATGATCTCCAGCGCGGAAAACGGATCTATGTTATACAAAACCGCCAAGCTATCTCCCCCGTTCCGATGAATTTCAGATCAATATTTCAGGACAGCCGTCCCTTAAAATCGTCATATGAAAAACGCTTTACAAGATCTATGCCGCCGTTCTCATGAAGAATGTATATCGACGGCAGCGGTATCCCGTTGAACGTGTTGTTCTTGCACATGGAATATATCGCCATATCCCCGAACACCAGACGTTCACCCGCCGAAAGCTCATGATCAAACGAATAGTCGCCGATAACGTCCCCCGCAAGACAGGTGTTCCCGCCAAGCCTGTAGGTGAACTCTTTTTCGTCGGGCTTTCCCGTGCCGAAGATCTCGGGACGGTACGGCATTTCGAGAACATCGGGCATATGGCATGCGGCAGACGCGTCCGTCACCGCGATCTTAATGCCGTTCTCAAACGTATCCAGAACCGTCGTGACAAGATATCCCGCGTTCAGCGCGACAGCCTCGCCCGGCTCCAGATATACCTCTGGGTTATATTTATCGCGAAAATTACGTATCGTAGATATCAGCAGCTCCACATCATACCCGCGACGGGTGATGTGATGTCCGCCGCCGAAATTCAGCCACTTTATCCTGTCAAAGAAAAAACCGAACTTTTCCTCAACAACCGGCAGCGTCCGCGCGAGAACGTCCGCGCCCTGCTCACACATCGTGTGAAAGTGCAGACCGTCTATCCCCTCGCAAAGCTCAAGCTCGTCCTTGAACCGCTCAAGCGTCGTTCCCATGCGCGAACCCGTAAAGCACGGGTTGTATATATCTGTTTCGATCTCCGAATACTCGGGATTAACACGGATTCCCGCTTGTATATACTTGGAATGACCGCGCACCTTATCGCGGTACTTCGCCCACTGCTTCGGCGAGTTGAACACGATATGATCGCATAGCGTGAGTATCTCGTCAAAGTCGCGCTCGGGATATGCGGGAGAAAACACATGGTTCTCCTTCCCGAACGGCTTTGCCATTTCCTCAGACCCCAGCCGCGCTTCAAATATTCCGCTTGCGGTGCAGCCGTCGAGATATTCGGCTATCAGCGGATAGACAGCGAACGCCGAGAACGCCTTCTGCGCCAGCAGTATCTTACATCCTGCGCGCTGCCGCACGTCCGCGAGGATCGAAAGATTCTCACGGAGCTTCCGCTCGTCTATAACATAGCACGGGGTCTCAACTTTGTTTATCCAATTCATATAAGACCTCCTCGAAAACTTACGAAACACCGTCTGACTTGCCCTTTTGCCGTAATGCTTTGCCCATTTTCCTTGAGCGATTTGCGAGAAGCGCATAATGCGTACATACAGTATTCCTACGGAAAATGGACTTCGCCTTACGACAAAATTGCCGCGTCATACGGCATTTCTCCAGTTTCCGAGGAGGTCTATTATTTTCTGAAATTCGGGTTGTCGTCCGGCTCTCTCATGATCACATCAAAAAGCCGCTGTGTCTTGTTGGATCTTGTATGCTTTCTCTCCTTGCCGCTGTCTGACTGCTCCGTTTCGGACGGCTGATCATCGTCGCGCGTATCCGGGAAAAGATTACGCTCCTCCGTCCAGATACCGTCGGGAACATTGTCCTCCGTGATCTTGCTCGGCACGGATCTTTGAGAGGTTCTGCGGGTTCTTCTGCGGTCTGCGGATCCTTGATCGTCAGACTGTCTTTGATCGTCCGACGGCTCGTGATCGTCTCCGCGTATAAGATCGTCATCGGTCAGCCGCCTGCGCTCCCCGGAACCGCTCTGCGACTGCTCAAGCACGTCGAAAATACTGCCGATATCCTTAAAAGGCTCCGTATCGGGCTGATCGTCATAAGCGTCCGCGGACTTCGCAGACGCTCCCGTATCGCGCTCAAGCGGCGCGGCGGAAAACTGCGTTCCCGACATCTTGCCGTATGCGCTCAGTGCCGCGGCGTTTTTACGTATTACCTTGCGGCGCGGCGCGGACGCTTCCTCACGCTCCGAAGCGTCCGGAATATCGTTGTCCTCACGCTCCGCCTGCTCAAACTCGCTTCTGTGAAGTCTGATAGGCTCACGGCTGCCTTGGTCATCACGAACAACACTGCCATCAAGAACATCATCGTCATCATAATCGTCACGGTCATAGCGTTCCCTGCGGTCATTAAGGCGTATTCTGCGATCCTCCCGCTCAAAGCGCTCACCGCGTTCATCACGGTCAAGGCTCTCACGATCTGCTTGACCATAGCCCGCAAGACTGAGATCACTCTGCCGCGGCTGCTCCTGCTGCCGCCGGATACTTCTCTCCCGCTCACGCTGGCTCTGCGGATATTGATCACGCTCCGAGCTCATCCTGCCATAATTCGGCGTTCCGACATCATATTCCGCGCGTTCGTCACGATCATATGACGATCTCGACGGGAACGCCTCGGCAAAGCCGCTCTGCTCCGGCTCGGAGAACGGCTTGAATCCGCTGCCCTTCGCGGAACGCGTACGCTCTGCCAATTCGCGGCGAACGCGGTTCTCCTCTTCGATCCGCTCCTCCAAACGCTTTAATTCCTCGCGCGGAGTACGTCGGCGCGGTTCCTCTCTTACGGGCAGCGAGATAGGTGTTCTCTTAGGCTGCTCTTCCGTCTTTGTCGGCACGGGCTGCGGCTCCGGACGTTCCGGCGCTCCGAACGGCGTAAATCCCGCGGGATCGGGCTTTTTGCTGTAGCTTTCACCCATGCTTTCACCGTTGCGTATTATATGTGAGATCGGAGCGCGTTCGCTCTTCTGCCGCTGAAAGTTCGGCGACGTGAAGAAGCCCTCTTTGGATTGAGGACGGCGCGGAAGCTCGGGCTCCTCATCCGGCTCGATTTCGGGGGCAGGCGGCGCGGCAAGCTCGCTGCGGCTTATTCTTTCGGGAATAAACGGCTTTACAACGCGCTTTCCCGAGGTCTCAGGCTCCTTTTTCGCGACCTCGACGATGGGGCGGCTCTTGCTGATATCCACCTCCAGCGAGTAATCCAGGAAGCTCTCCAGCTCCGAGGGCAGTATCTCGCCGTTTTTGACCTTATTCATCATCGCCTCAAGATACAAATGCCACGAATCGTATTCCTTGACGCTCATCGTCTTATCTACGCGTGAATACATCTCGTCGGTAACGGCACGGCACCGCTCCTCAAGCTGCGGGGTCATGGTCGGACGCGGGTGCTCCTCCTCGTATATCTGCAGACAGGTCTTTCCGTTGTGAACGTACCGTGAACAGTATTCCTCGGGATGTTCGCTGTTGCGCAGGAAGAACCGCTTGCAGCGCTTGCAGCGCGACAGCCACGAGCCTTCCTCGATAAGCACATCGATCTCCAGATCAATAGCCGCCTTAAGGCTGCACGGCATATAGATCTTATCGGAATACTTGTCCAGCTTGCCGTTCGGTATATTGAACTTATCGAGATCCTGCGGCAGACCCGACTTCATGCGCGAAAACGCGTCCATCGCTATCTGATCTGATATCTCGCTGTAATCTCCGATGTCGGAATAATCGTCGCTGTAGTCGAAATTCGGCAGAACATGCCTTACTATCTCCTTGGAAAGATTCGGGAACATAAACGGCGCGGTCGGTATTCTCCCGACAGAGAATATCTTCGTAACGCCCAGATCCTCAATGCGGCAGCCCATCTCCCTTGAGGTGACGCTGAAGATCAGATCGAAGTAGTTGCGCCGTGCCGCCGCGTCCTCGATCCTGCTTATATTGTCCGTGAAAATAAAATCCAGCTTTGTTTTAGCGTAATCCTGTATGCGGATAATGTTCAGCCACTCGTTTACGGCGCGGTTATAGCGGAACTCGCACAGCCGCGCGAAAATTACCTTCTCAAACGGCGTTTTGCAGCGTATATACCTGTTCCACATTCCCGACACCCCGATGTTGTCGCGGCGGCATACATAATCTATCCAGCAGTCGAACACGATCTTCTCATAGATCGTGCGTATATTGTGTTCTATATAGCAATGCGCCGACTGAATATCGTGACGCAGATCGGAGATCCTGTCATAGTCGGGCGTACCCGTTTTCAAAGCCTCGTTGCATATATCTATAGCTCCCGCGGCGAAGACCGAAAAATCAAAATCGCAGAAATCCAACAGCGTATTCGGGTAACGCAGTATAAAGATCTCGTTTGAGGTCTTGCCGATGAGCTTAAGCGAGTTTATAGCCACCTAGCCACTCTCCTTTTCAAAATATCATGCCGTACTCGGCATGACAGATCATCCCGCTTGGTGTGTATCGCCCGACATATCGGTATCCGAGCTGTCGGAGCTGCCGGACATGTCCGATTCCTCGGAGCTGTCAGAGCTGTCGGAGCTGTCATTGCCCGAGGAAGTATCGTCCTCTTCTATCTTTTTGACAAGATACGGATTCTCGCGAACAAACGACTCCACCAGCAGGACTTCCTTCTTCTCGCCGTCCTCCGTTATGACAGACCATTCCACCAGATCGCCCGGAAGACCCGAGTAGGACGCGGTGTGTATCGACTTGCAGCCACGAACCTTCTTGCATATTCCCATAGGGATCTTGATATCGTCCTCTGTCGTCTCGACGAAGTATTTTTGCAGCTTTCTGTCGCCGTTGGTGTCGAAATACCTCACGATACGGTATTCTCCCGACTCGGAGAGCTTTTCATAATTCGTATCGCGTTTTGAAAGCTCCACGTCTGTGAATGTGATCGTCCCAATGAATATCTGGACTCCGATATACCCGACCACTCCGATAACGAACATCAGCAGATACATAGTTCCGAGCACTGTTTTCAGCGTTTCGTTTGAGCTGTTTACAAAAAAGACGACCAGCATAACGGCGATAGGAGGGATACTGATGTACCAATTCCCGAAGCTGAATATGAGTATAGCGAATATTATAGGCGGAAGGACGTAGGAATTCACCTGTGTGATGATCTGTTTTCTTGACAGAATAAACAGCGCCATAACGCATATATTCACAAAGAGGTACAATACGAACAGCGGGGCGGGCTTTTCGATATCGAAGTAATACCCGAAGCTGAGGTAAGCGATCCATACCACGAATAGGGTATAACCCCACCCGGCAACAGCCACGCCGCGCCTGAACCATATATTTTTAAAAAAAGCTATGAGCTTGTCCATAGGATGTCCTTTCAGAATAAAATAATAATTTATTATGCTATTGCAAAGTTAAAAACCGGGATTCCAAAGGGTGACTCCCCCGCGGGGGAGATGTCACGAAGTGACAGAGGGGCTGACCGACAGACCTT
>JAIEDJ010000299.1 GCA_029068025.1 Oscillospiraceae bacterium
TGATCTGCTTGGGCATTTTTTATAGAAATGGGTTGACTTTTTTGTGCAAGTGTGCTATAATAAGAATGAATAATAGTATAGTTGGCAGGAAAAATATTCCTGAAGCGTTTGTCCGCGCGTGCGGACACCGTTTTAAGGGATAGGTTATCGGAGCTTGAACGGAGATCTAATGATAAAGGCTGCTATATTTGACATGGACGGTCTGCTGCTGGACACGGAAAAGCTGCTCGTGCGGTTCTGGGTGCAGGCGGCGAACGAGTTCGGGTTTCCCATGAAGAGAGAGCACGCACTTTCTCTGCGTTCGCTGCATCGGAGTTTCGCTGTTCCGTATCTGAAGGAGCTGTTCGGGGAAAACTTTGATTATAAGACAGTCAGAACGCGCCGCATGGAGCTTATGAACGATTATCTTTCGGATCATCCGTTGGTGCTTAAGGACGGGGCGGATGAACTGCTTTCTTATTTGAATAAGAACGACATTCCCGCAGCGGTGTGTACCGCGACCGATCCTGAGCGCGCAAAAGACTATCTTTCACGCGTCGGGATATTTGAACGATTTGACAAAATAATAAGCGCCGCGATGGTGAAGCGCGGAAAGCCCGCGCCCGATGTTTATCTGTATGCTGCTCGGCAGCTCGGGCTTTTACCCGAAGAATGTATGGCGCTGGAGGATTCTCCGAATGGAGTTAAGTCGGCGGCGGACGCCGGATGTGTTACTGTGATGATCCCGGATCTTACAGAACCTGACAGCGAACTGGAAAAATTGATTTACGCACGCGCCGACTCGCTCGGATGCGTTATAGATCTGATCGAAAAATCGGCGTTTAGCGCCGTGAAGTAAGCAGGGGGTGAAACTATGGCAGAGGCAGAATTTGTCGGCAAGGTTGACAGCAGAATTGAGATCAGCTGCGAATCAAACGGCAGAGTAGCAAATCTTGTTGTTCATGCTCCGCAAAACGGGGGCAGTCACATTACCTATGACATGGTTATGGAGGAGCTCAAACGAAACCGCATAGTTTTCGGGGTCGATGAGGCGAACATCAAGCGGGTGGTAGAGGAAAAGCTGTATGAACTGCCTGTTTGCGCTGCGTCCGCCGTTCTTCCGAAAAAGGGAAAGAACGGTTATATCAATTTCCGCTTTGATAAGGAACACAAGCTCAAGCCCCGTCAGAACGAGTTTGGCATTGCCGATTTCCGTGAGCTTAACGCGATAGTTCCCATTCACAAAAATGAGATAATCGCTGATATCATCCTTCCCGAGGAGGGTATTCCCGGAACGGACATATTCGGAAAGGAGATCCCCGCAGAGCGCGGAGAGGAATCCAAGATATCTCTCGGAAAAAACACGCTGGTAACTACCGACGGCAGCAAGATAGTTTCTTCGTGCGACGGACATATCGTGTTCGGAAACGGCTGCTTCCAGGTGGAGGAGGCTGTTACCATCAAGACCGATCTCGATATTTCTGTCGGAAATATCAACTTCTTCGGCGACGTTCATATAAAGGGCAACGTTATGGAGGGATTTTCCGTTAACGCAGGCAAGAATGTCAAGATCGACGGCAGCGTATTCAGCGGCGAGATCACGGCGGGCGGCAACGTTACGATAGTCGGTGGCTGTATCAATTCCAAGGTGACCTGCGACGGAACCGCGGACATCGGTTTCTGTGAAAAGGCGGAGATATTCGCCAAGGGAGATCTGATCTCCAAGCAATTTGCGTTCTGTAACGCGTTCTGCTATGGCGCGCTTACCGCGAAATCCGCTACCGGTGTTATCTCGGGCGGCAAGGTCACGTCCATGCACGATATCCACGCGGGAACTATCGGCTCCGTCAAGTATACGCCTACAGAGGTCTATATTGGTGACGGATCGGTGCTTTACCTCAGAAAGCGCGAGGCGGAGGCGGATCTTAAGGAATCCATAAGAATTTTTGACGCGGCCATAAAGAATCTCACCTTCTTAAAGCAGCGCAAGATGGCTCAGGGCGGGGAGCTGACCGACGCTCAGCAGAAGCAGTTCCGCACGGAAACGCAGAACAAGCTTTTCCACGCGCTGAGAAAAACCGAGATACAAGCGCAGATCGAAAAGCTCGAGGAGGATATAAAAAACAAGGATAACCTAAGTGCGGTCTGCACGGGAACGATCTTCCCCGGCGTTAAGTTTACGATAAATTTCCTTACGCTTGAGATCACCGAATCTGTTGTGCGGTCGCGCGTGACGATCGTAGATGACAAGCTGGTCGCTATTCCGATATAGCGCACTGCCGTTAAAAGGTTTTTTGTCTGTATCCCCCACTGTTTCGTACCAAAGATCAGCGCAGCGTGTTCGCGGCAATATGCGGACACGCTGTCATATGCGTGTGCTTACAAACGCCGTATTACACGTCTTTAGTATAAGCAAGTGATTTTATGGCAATATACAGACCGGGAGAAGGCATTTCTTTAGGAGACGATCAATGAAAAACAATATAATGATTATTGTGCTGGTCACGCTTGTGGCACTTGGCGTGATCATAACGGTAATTATAGCAAGCGTTGCGGGCAACTCCGAAAAGCAGCCGCCCGACAGCTCGGATAGTTCAAGCTATGTGCTTTCCGAAGATCCTGTTTCGGACAGCTATCCGATTTCCGTGGACAGTGATCCGCAGTCCGGCAGTCAGAGCGGCTCTGACAGCGGATACACGGTCGGTGATGATATCGTTACAACTGCGAGAGCTATTCTTGAGCGCGAGGACAAGGTTCCGTTTCTGGAAAACGGCGCTACACTTGAGGGCTTTGATAATTCGGGGTTCATTTATTATGTCCTTCGCGAAAACGGGTTTATCACCTGTCCGCGCGGGCTTCAGGCACAGACCACTATGGGCCGCCGTCTTGAATATGATGAACTTAAGCGCGGAGATCTGGTGTTCTTCTATAATGAGGATGATTCCTCGGCGGCGGGATACGGCGGCATTTACACGGGCAGAGGCACCATGATCGCTTGCCTTATGCCCGGGACATATGTCAGCGAGACCGATATTTCGGGAAGCTACCACCGTGAGCATTTTTTCTGCGGAGTGAGCTTATCCTGATCAATACACAAAGGGAGAGCGGCGGTGCGCCGCGGATCATTATGAAAACCGTTCTGATTGACAACAGTCTGTGTTCACTTACGATCAATGACGATGCTGAGGCTGCCGATATTAACCGATACATCTGTGCGCTTGCTCAGACGGGAGTGAGGTATGTCGAGATCGACTTCCGTGCCTTAATGAAGCTCAGGCGCCTGCCGGATGGGATCGGTTATATTTTCAGACCGGTCGATCCGATGTTTATGAAATTTACGGAGGTATTCCGTTTTGATTATGTTGCGCTTACAGTGACGGATATTATGAAGTATCGGAAGATAGGTATACCGGTTATGCTTTCGCTTCCGCTGCCCGGGAGCTTTATTGAACGATCTCCGCGTGAGATGGTTCAATGCGCGGGTGACGTGATCGGAGCTCCTGTCACGTCTGTGAGGATACGCGGAGATTATCCGCTGATCACGGCAGGCGACGCGGACAGATATATTGACTTTATGAAAAGGCGTGTTGCGATACCTGTTGATATATGCCCGACAAACAGCTGCAGAACCGCGCTGAACACCGCTATGAATTTTTGGGGACGCGCGGACAGCGTTACTGTCACGATGGGTTCCTCCGAGAGATACTGTTCGCTTGAGGAACTGATGATAACGTTTCTCACAATGTACGGCGGCTGCCCCGGCGATCTGAATATGTCGGGTCTGTGCAGGGCGGCGGCGCTGCATATGCGGGTATTTAAGAACAGTCTTGTAAGCGGGATACCGGAGCTTGTCAAGGTGTTTGAGGACGATTTCCGTCTTTTGCTGAATGCGGATACGGGAGAGCAGGTGTCGGTCGGGAACGTTCCGTCGGTACAGCGGCGCTTTTCGCAGACCTTTGCTGATTTTCTGAAGAGGATAAAATGCGACTGGGAAATAAACGGCGATGATCCGATGCCCGCAGAGGCTGCTGAAAGCTACACCGCGGCTTTGTATAATCAAATTGATGACAAGAGAAGATCATACGGAAGAACGCCTCCGTTTTTGAACTGAACTTATTTTGAGAGGAATTTATGATAAGACTGATCGCCAGCGATATGGACGGAACCCTGCTGAACGATGAAAAAAAACTGCCGCCCGACTTCGATGAGGTTATGGAGCGGCTTTTTGATCGGAATATAATGTTTGCAGTGGCGAGCGGCAGGACTTACAGCGCCGCAGAACATCTTTTCCCGAAGGAATACCGCGACAGAATGTGCTTTATATGCGACAACGGCGCTTGTACGATAATAAACGGAAAAACGGTGAACGTTTCCGAGATCGCGGGCGATGTTTTTGAAGAGCTGCTCGACGCTTGTGAGGGAACCGCAGGACTGACACCGATAGTCTGCGCCGAGAGCGGCGTGTTCCATCAGCGCCGCGACGAGGATTTCTTTAACGAGGTCGGCGTATACTATAAGGATCACAAGGTTGTCGAGGATCTTCGCGAGATCAAGGGCACGGTGTACAAGCTCGCGATATGCGACGAGGGCGGCGCGCTCGTTCACGGAAAAGCGGCGCTGGACGCGCAGTTTGAGGGACGGCTGAACGTTCTGGTGTCGGGAGTAAAGTGGATGGATGTGATGGCGGCGGGCGTTAGCAAGGGAAAGGCTCTTAAGGCTTTGCAGGAAACGCTCGTTATTTCACGTGATGAGACCATGGCATTCGGCGACTATTTCAACGACGCGGATATGCTTATGGCGGCGGAATGGAGCTTTTGTATGGAAAACGGTCACGAGGATGTAAAGAAGCTGTGCCGCTTTACGGCTCCCGATAACAATCACTCGGGGGTTACACGCTGCATAAAGCGGTATGCGCTTGATACGGAGAATTGATATATGGACGTCGTGTTAATTGTGATCCTTATTGCCATGTCGGCTTTTTTTTCGGCTTCGGAGACGGCGATCTCCAGCGTCAACAGGATCCGCCTGAAGGGAATGGCGGAGAACGGTTCGCGCGGTGCCGAGAGAACGCTGAGAATACTGAAGAAGTATGACAAGGCACTTACTACGATACTTATCGGAAACAATATCGTAAATATCGCAACGTCGTCGCTGGCTACTATTTTGACCGTAAGGCTGATAGCGCAGGCGTATGACAGCCAGGTTATCGGAGATCAATACGGACCGCTGATCTCCACCGTTGCTACTACGATAATTGTGCTTATTTTCGGAGAGGTGCTGCCGAAAAGCATTGCTAAGGATAACCCCGAGGGAATATGTATCGGAGTCTCGGCTGTGATCTCTTTTCTGATGATCATTTTCACTCCGTTCTCGGCGCTGTTTATTCTGATGAAGGCGGGAATAAGCAAGCTGTTCCATAAGAGAGATACCGTCAGTGTCACCGAAGAGGAATTGATGGCGATCATTGACGAGATCGAGGACGAGGGCGTGCTGGAGCAGCAGGAAAGCAATCTTGTGCGCAGCGCTCTGGAATTCGATGAGATAACGGTCGACGAGATCATAACACCGCGTGTCCGTATAACCGCCGTTGAGGTCAACGACAGCGCGGACGAGGTTCGCGCCAGGTTCTTCAAGGACGAATATTCGAGAATGCCGGTTTATGAAAAGACGCTGGACAACATTATCGGCGTTATCAATGAAAAGGATTTTATCAGGGCTTATGAGGAAAAGGGCAGTGAGATCATTGTGCGGGATCTCATTCAAGAAACGATCTATTTCCCGTGTATGCTCAAGATCTCCGAGGTCCTGCGGACTATGCAGAAGAAAAAATGCCACATGAGTGTGGTGCTGGATCAGCACGGCGGAACGCTGGGGATCGTTACTATGGAGGATCTGCTGGAAGAGCTGGTGGGAGAGATCTGGGACGAGAGCGACGAGGTGAAAAGCCCGATCACGATCATTGACGAGCGTGTTTATTCGGTTTACGGCGACGTTTCGCTGAACTCGCTGAGGCGGTTCCTTGCAAATCATGACACTGAAACCGAGATCGACAGCGAGGCTCACACCGTCGGCGGCTGGGTGCTGGAGCTGTTCGGGACTATTCCCAAAAGCGGCTACAGAACCGAGACGGATGATTTTGTTGTGACGGTCATGGAGGCGGCGGAGCTGCGTGTCAACAAGGTGAAGATCGAGATAAAGCGGACGATGTCCGAGGATTAAAGTGAGAAATTTCTATATTATTTTGTTTGTGCTTTCGGGGGTGTATCTTCTGATACAGACCGTGGCGTGGATCTTTTTCGGGAGACGCTTTTTCCCCGACGCGGGGGAGCTTTTCGAGAATAAGAAGGACAAGAATCTCTGGCAGACGGTTTTCCCGAAGAATATGCTGAGACTTATCATAGTGATCTTTGCGGGTTCGGCTGTAGGATTTTTGACGGACTTGGCAGGTCTTGTCGGCTGGATCACGATGCCGATAGGGGCGCTTGCCGGGATCGCCGTGAATTTCATGATCAGCACGATCTGGGAACCGGTCTATGACAAACATCATAAAAGCGCGGAGCCGACCGATGACGAGCTGGAAGGACTCTCGGCGCGTGTTGTCGAGGACATAGACGATGATAACTTCGGCGTGATAAAGGTAAAGCACGGTTCGAAAAGCTATCTGATGAGGGCTGTTACCGCTAACGGCAGAGCGCTGCCGAAGGGTACGGCGGTCATTGTGATCTACGCGCAGGACAGCTGCTGCTTCGTGGAAAGCGAGGAGCACTTTTACGATGTTTTGTTTGATGAGAGTGAAGAGGCCGGGACAGCGGAAACAGCCGAGGCGGACAATAAACCGGAGAAAGATCGTGACGGTTTCGAGAATGGGAAAAAGAAAAATGGCAGAAGAAAAGACAAAAAAAATATCAATGTTGATATGTAGCTGATATAATGTCGACCTTGCCGGTTTGTCACGTTGATGAAATGGGTTGAAATTATGAAAAACAGACGATTTCGTTTCTGGTATTACACAGTTTCTCACGCACAGGCTCTGTTGAGAAGCGTCGGGAAAGATGATGATGAGAACATTGACATTTATTTCGGAGGTGTTTCTTATTTGGAGATTCCCGAAGAGATCGATGGTCTTGAAATAAAAGAACCGTCTGCTTCCGACAAAAAATATATCGCCGGAAAAACAGGCAATATCCGACAACAGGATAAAATCACGGTATTGGTACATGG
>JAIEDJ010000300.1 GCA_029068025.1 Oscillospiraceae bacterium
GTCAAGGACTGTGTTATAAACAGTTTCAGAATCGCCGCAAATATAATTCCCGTAAAGCTGATTTAAATAAAAATTCTCGTTGGGCGAGGGCTTTCCGTTGTCGCCCAGCCAAAGCACTCCTTCTTCCTTTGTAGCGTCGTATCCGTTGCTGAAAAGGAATTCGTCGCCGACAAGGAAATAGGTGTGGAATTTTTCATCGCTCTCGGCAATCGATATATTCTTCACCGCACTGCCCGCGAGCTTGTCTCCGTAAACATCAACGTTATACCACACGCCGTTGATCTTTAACCTGCACCACGCGCGCTGTTCGCCGTTGAACCTTTCGTCCGTTACGTAGCTGTATACTCCAAGCTCCTGCGCCAGATAGCAATACGCTCTCGCGAATCCCAGATCGTCCGCCACTTGATCTATTATCGCGCCGTAAGAGTATGTACATGTGGCAGTCCAATAGCGGTTTGTGATATCCGATTCGTCGATCAGCCAATCATGCGCCCGGCGCAGGCAGTCTATGATATCCGATCTGTCAAGACCGTCCAGAAACGTCTTTGCCTTTTCATACATTTTTTCGGGTTCGGTGGCAATGTAAGTCGGCTCCACACTGGCAACATATTCATCTGGCTCGTCGTTACTGTTGTTATTGAGATCAATAAAGTGGTAAGAAAAATCCTGTACGTCGCAGAACTGAGGGTTATCGTACATCATTCGGTAGTATATGCTCGGAAGCTGCTCAACCGTATATTTTCTTGAGGGAACAGAAATTGACTCGTCACCCCTTCTGATACCGTAATAAAGCATTTCGTAAAGTCTTTTTTCAGCATCATCCATTTCCGAGTAAAACGGCTTGTCATATCCTATTTCGGCAAAAGTCTCAAATTCGCGGCCGGGGATCACGGATGAGGTATTGCCGTCATCTGTTGTTGAGCTGTCGGACGAGGAATTATTGCTATCGGGAATACCGACAGATTTATAGACCTTTATTGCAAGCAGAATGATCACCGCCGTGAAAGCAGCGCAGCACAGCACTTCGATAATGGTGCGCAGATGTCTTTTGAAAAAACCGTTCTTCTGCTTTACCGTTATGGATATCGACTTGCCGGTTATCGGAGAGGACGTTCTGCCGTTTGCTTTGATGAAGTTCGCGGGTTCTTCATAGGTGCCGTCGCTCGGAACGGTTATCGGCTCCGGAGCTATCGGAACGCTGTCCAAGGCCTGCTTCATCTCATAAGCGTCACGATATCTGTCCTCGATATTCAGGCTCGCCGCTTTGGAGATTATCTCCCACAGCTGCGGATCCAATTCAAAGCGGTTCTCACCGAATGTGTCGTCATCGTCGAACCTTGCCATGGAATCTTCGGGGATATCGCCCGTCAGCATAAAATAAAGCATTGCTCCCAGAGAATAAACGTCAGTCCACGGTCCTTGCCTGCCATTCTTGCGGTACTGCTCGATCGGAGCGAAGCCCGGCTTTAGGATCACGGAAAAATTCTGCGAATATTCGGCTACGACCTGACGGGCAGATCCGAAATCGATCAGCTTGATATTTCCGTTTTCACATAGTATCACATTGTCGGGCGAAATATCCCGATGCAGCACATTAGCGCTGTGTATGACCACAAGAGCTCCCGCCACCCTCTGCGCGATATAAATTGCCTGAGGCGCTGAAAGAGGTCCGTGATCACGGACGTATGCCTTGAGCGTCCGCCCTTTAAGATATTCCATCACAAAATAGGAGGTGCCGTTTTCGTGGAAAGCGTCATATACTCCGGCTATGTTGGGATTGCCGTTGAATTTTGAGATTATCTTTGCTTCATTATAAAATTTTTCTTCGCCGAGCTTGAATGCCTTGGCATCTTCCTCCGTTGAAACCGATATGCCGGAACTGTTCGCGTCTCTCGCAGCGATCCCGTATGGAAAATACTCCTTGACCGCGACCTTTTTTTCGGCAAGCGCGTCAAAGGTGAGGTATGTAATACCGAAGCCGCCCTTGCCGATGATCTGCCCGACAACGTATCTGTCGGCCAGAATGCTTCCCGGGGCAAGCACCGTGGGATCGATTGTGCGGCTTTCGGGAGAGTATCCGCAGTGCGGGCAGCCCTCCGCGGACGTTTCCTCAAAACAGTTTTCACAAAGCTGTTTTCCGTTTATCTCGACCATTTTCTTCTCCTTAATTGAAATTTGCAATTTGCGAAACGGGCTGCGCTCGCTTCGCTCCGTTCCGCTTTCACGCCCGCTTTCGCAAATTGCCTGCGCCTTTATAACGTTGATCTTGACATGAGAGCATTGTACTGATCTTGCCTTTGCCGGAGGAGCGGCAAAGGCACTGCATAGCCAATTCAACATTTTTCAACAAAAATTATTATAACATTTTTTTATTCAAATGTCAAGGTAAGAGCACCGTGAATTCGCGCAGATGTAAGTCCGTATGACACAGCGTTTTAAGCTATACAAATTTATTATATCACATCCGCAAGTATAATTGGTCTACAAATAAGTGATACAAACTGTTTTTTTGTTGCCGGCACCGTGTTATTCTGTCTGAATTTCCCTCTGTTGAGGGGAATGTCCCGTTTACGGAATAATGAAGCCCGATTTAGAAATAATAAGACACAAACACTAAAATATCCGATACTTGATCCAAAGAAAAGAGGTCGATCCTATGGATTACAGACAATGCGCGTCGGAGATCCTGCGCGGGCTGGGCGGAAAGGAAAACCTTATCAGCGCCGCTCACTGCGCGACAAGGCTCCGCTTGGTGATCGCAGACAACAATAAAGTGAACAAATCGGAGCTGGAGAACATTGACGGCGTTAAAGGAGTTTTTGAAGCCGCGGGACAGCTTCAGATAATCATCGGAACGGGCACGGTGAACAAGGTCTACGATGAATTCACCGCTCTTGCGGGAATCGATGCCTCGTCCAAGGAGGACGTAAAGGCTGCCGCCGCGTCCAAAGCGCCGTGGTATAAGCGGGCGATCAAAACTCTTGGCGATATCTTTGTTCCGATCATTCCCGCGATAGTTGCTACAGGCTTGCTGAACGGTCTGCTGGGAGGATTGTCCAAGGCGTTCCCCGATCTCGCGGGTTCGCAGATATTCACGCTGCTAAACATCTTTTCAAACTCCGCACTGACGTTCCTGCCGATACTCATAGCGATAAGCGCCGCGAAAATATTCGGCGGAAATCTGTTCCTCGGCGCGGTCATCGGTATGATAATGATCCATCCCGATCTGGTGAACGCGTGGTCGGTGTCGGGCGGCGCGGAGACCTCGACGCTGTGGTCGTGGTTCGGCCTGTGGAATATACAGAACGTCGGTTATCAGGGGCATGTTATCCCTGTGATACTCGCGGTGCTGCTGATGAGCAAGCTGGAAAGATGGCTGCACAAGCGCGTTCCGGAGATGATAGATCTGTTCGTGACACCGCTTGTTTCGGTGCTTGCCGCGGGTTTTGTCACCATGACGATCATCGGTCCCGTATTCTCGCAGGTGGAGACGTGGGTGCTCTCCGGCGCGCAGTGGCTGATATCGATACCGTTCGGTATAGGCGCGTTCCTGATGGGCGGCGTGTACGCTCCGACTGTCGTTGCGGGCGTTCACCATATGTACAACGCCATTGAGATGATGATGCTCGCCGACAACGGAATGAATATCTGGATGCCCATCGCGACGGCGGCAAATGTATCTCAGGGCGCGGCGGCGCTTGCGGTGGCTGTCAAGACCAAAAACAGGAAAACGAGATCTATGGCGCTCCCGGCGTCGCTCTCGGCGTTCCTCGGCATTACCGAGCCCGCGATATTCGGCGTGAATGTGCGGTATATGCGCCCGTTCATCGCGGGTATGATCGGCGGCGCGTGCGGCGCTGCCGTAGGCTCGCTGATGGGTGTGTACGCGACGGCAAACGGCGTAACGGGCGTGTTCGGATTCCTGATCACGACCGACAGCTTTTTCGGATATCTGCTGACGTTCGCGGTCTCGGCGGCTGTGGCGTTTGCCGCGTCGTGGTTTATGGGAATAAAGGAGGACGTTTCCGATATTCCGGGGAAAGCGCCCGTGGATAACGCCGTTTATTCGCCGCTCGAGGGCAGGGTCGTAGCGCTCAGCGACGTTCCCGACGCTACGTTTGCCGAGGGAGTTCTCGGACTTGGAGCGGCGATAGAACCGACTGTCGGAGAGGTGGTCGCTCCCGCCGACGGCAAGGTAAGCTCGATCTTTGACACTCACCACGCGGTCGGACTTACGCTGGACAACGGAATGGAGCTGCTTATCCATGTTGGTATAAACACGGTAGCGCTGAATGGCGAGGGCTTTACCGCCCATGTCGGCGAGGGCGACAGAGTGAAGCGCGGTCAGCCGCTGATCAGCTTTGACAAGGAATTCATCGCGTCAAAGGGCTATCCGACGATCACCCCCGTAATAATTTCCAACGCGGACGATTACAAAAGAATTACGACAGCAAACAGCTCAGGGGTAAAGC
>JAIEDJ010000003.1 GCA_029068025.1 Oscillospiraceae bacterium
CTTCGGGAGAGGGGGAGGATGCCCGCATTTTTGTTGGATTTTATAAAATCCTCCCCCTCTCCCGAAGGGTTCTCCCCTCGAACTCGGAGCGCGGGGGCAGTCCGCAAACGCCAAACAGACGCGAAAACCACATTTTAACTTTTAAACAGCCCTGTGCCGCGGGAGCAGCAGTCCGCGCCGCAGGCGCAAAGACCCGCGCCGCAGGCGCAAAGATCAGCGCCGTTTTATCCGTTCTCTATCTTCAGCGTTGCTATGGCGTTCAGGCTCTCGTCCGCGAGATTCCCCGCGAGATATTCATAATATCCCTGGCAGCCTATCATCACAGCATTATCTCCACACAGCGAAAGCGGAGGCATATACAGCTCCATGCCGTGCTTTTCCGCAGCGGCGGAGAGCGTTTCGCGCAGTCCGCTGTTTGCGGCGACTCCGCCCGCGAGTACGAGCTTTTTGCTGCCGGTTTCCAGCGCCGCCGCGATAAACTTGTCCGTAAGTATCTCACAGACCGTCTTTTGAAAGCACGCGGCAAGACCGTTCACATCGATCTCCTCGCCCTTCTGCTGAGCGTTGTGGATGAGATTTATCACCGCGGTTTTCAAGCCCGAAAAGCTGAAATCAAACGGATTCACGGTCTTTGGTTTCGGCAGCCTGTACTTCGAGGGATCGCCGAGCTTTGAAGCCTTGTCGATAAACACGCCGCCCGGATACGGGAACCCCATAGCGCGCGCCGCCTTGTCAAACGCCTCGCCTGCCGCGTCGTCGGTCGTTCTTCCGAGCGTCTCAAACTCTGTATAATCCTTCACCATAACTATATGCGAATGTCCGCCTGATACCACAAGGCACAGATATGGCGGCTCCAGCTTCTTATGCGTCGTATAATTCGCCGCGATATGTCCGCGTATATGATGTACGGGGATCAGCGGCTTTCCCAGCGAAAACGCCAGCCCCTTGGCGAAGTTCACTCCCACCAGCAGCGCTCCGATAAGTCCCGGTGCGTATGTCACTGCTATAGCGTCCACATCTGCGGCGGCAAGCCCCGCCTTGTCCAGAGCCTCCTGCACCACCGCGCAGATGCTTTCGCAGTGCCGCCGTGACGCTATCTCGGGCACGACCCCGCCATATAACCTATGCTCCTCTATCTGCGTCGCGACCACCGAAGAAACTATCTCGCGTCCGTCACGGACAACAGCCGCGGCGGTCTCGTCACAAGAACTCTCAATAGCTAAAATATCCATCTCTGCTCCTTATCTAAAAGAAATTTCAAAACCGGGCAAGGCTGCGCCTTGCCCTAGCCAAGCGCCGAATGCTCACTACGCGCCTTCGGCGCTCCGTTCCGCTTCGGCACTTGCTTTTTGAAATTTCCCTGCACCATTATAACGTTGTTCTTTGCGCAAGTGCCTTTGCTGCGTGTTTACTTTATTGATCTTTTCTAAAGCTCCCTAATGCGTTTTTATAACGCTGCTCTTGACACAAGCATTTGTGTGACAGAATTAACTCCCGACTTACTTCGCGTCGGGCTTTCTTGACGTAAGAAACTCTATCGCCCGTTCTATCGACGCGCGGACGTGCTCCATGCCCTCGCCGTGCAGCATCCCCTTATTTCTGTAATCGTAGCTGCTGCAAAAGGTGTGCACATCGTCATTCAGTGACTTGATATACCTTTCGACAAGCGCGTCGGTCGCTTCCTCAAACGCTTTGAGCTCCGCCTTTTTCAGAACGTTCTGTGCCGATATCATAAGCTGCCTGTAATGCGGGATACAGATATACTCCTGCTCGGAATACAGCCCTCGGAATCCCTCGTCCTTGGCGAACATGGTGAAAACCGTCTCCAGCATATGCTCCACTCCGCGGTTGACATAGCTGCACACAAAACAGGTCTGCCCTATTTCAGCGTATTTTTTCGCGTTATCCTTTTTGGAGAACAGCGCGCTTTTCTTCTCAAAGAGCTCCCTGCGCAGCTCCGCCAGGTGTGTATCGAGCATAAGCGCCAGCGACAAACGGTTGCTCTGCCGCAGAAGATCGTTATAATGCGTGTGGCAGAATCCCAGCGCGTTGGTCTCAATGCGAACATCGGGCTCCATCATAGCCGCGCCCATGATATATTCGCACATATGTTCCTCGACTGAATTCCGCATAGCGCAGATCGGACAGCCGCGTTTCGGCTCGAATACCTCGTTTACGGGGATAGTCAATATGCTTTCTTTCATCAAAGCGTCCTTTCAAATGTGAATCTTTTTTGAAAACTGGGTCAAAATACTTGAAATCTTACTTCTATTGTATTATAATTAAAGTAAATATTCAAGGGGTTTTTTGAAAAAAATGGATTTTAATATCAAATCGGATCATTTTGATCTCAGGCAGACGTTCCTTTGCGGACAGTGCTTCCGCTGGAAGGAGTCGGAAAACGGCAGCTTTTCGGGTATCGCGGGAGGGAAAAACTATACCCTTACCCAAACGAAAAACGGAGCGGTGGTACATAACGTGTCCGAGGACGACGTTCCGTTCCTTAAAAACTATTTCGACCTTGAGACCGACTACGGAGCGGTCAAGGAGCGGTTTTCCTCGGATAAAACGCTGAGGGCGGCGGCGGAACGTTCGGGCGGAATACGGATCCTGCGCCAGGAGCCGTTTGAAACGCTGATCAGCTTTATTATATCACAAAATAACAATATTCCCCGTATCTCGGGAATAATCGGCAGACTCTGCGAGAGCTTCGGAGAAAAGATCACAAACGGCGGATACGCGTTTCCGACAGCTCAGAGGCTGCGCGGCATAAGCCCCGATGACTTAGCGCCGCTCCGCGCCGGGTTCAGAGCGCGTTACATAGCTGATGCGGTGGATAAAGTAAACTCGGGCGAAGTAGACTTCGCCGAAATAGACGCGCTGCCGCTCGATGAAGCGCGCGAACATCTGAAGCGTATCGTAGGCGTTGGTGACAAGGTCGCGGACTGCGTTCTGCTGTTCGCGTTCCACAAGCTCGACGCGTTCCCGAAGGACGTGTGGATCAAGCGCATTATGGCGGAGTATTATCCGAACGGTCTGCCCGGCTGCGTAAAGGGCGTAGAGGGGATCGCTCAGCAATATCTGTTTGACTATATAAGAAACGGCAGCGCTGCTGTAAAGTCCTGAATTCAGAAAGGAATTTTTATTATGTTTTGTAATTACTGCGGAAAAGAGATAATAGATACGGCGAGATTCTGCAATTTTTGCGGAAATCCGGTTCAGAGGCTTGCTCCTCCCCCGATCCCGACGCCCGGTCCCGTATCCGTCCCGATAACAAATCCGATCACAGCGGCACAGCCCGAAACGGTCAACGACATTCTCTCAAGCGTAATTGACAGCGTGGCGGAGAACACTGCGGAGGATAACACCGGTGCCGCGCCCGGGAATTTTGATAACGTCGATCCCGCTCCAAGCGGCTTTGGCAGGGAAGATGCCGACCGGAATATCCCGGATACGGCGATACCAAACACAACACCCTTTCCCGAGCCGTTTGCCCCTGTCAATACTTCGCAGCGGGCTTCGGCAAATGTTGGCTTTTCAGCGCCGCTGGCCGGCAATTCGATATACCCCACTCCCGGCGTCATCCCCCAAAGCGGTCAAAGCGTTCCGGGAACATATACCGCTTCTTCAAACGCTGCCGTTTCCGAGCAAAAGTCCAAACGCGAACGCAAATACACGTTCGGACATATTATGATCTGTCTTGCGGCGGTCGCCGTTATGGCGATCACTGCGGGAGTTTTCGCGGGATTGTATTTCTCCGTTGTTTAGCACAAATAAGGCGCTCCTCTTTTGACTAATTGTACAATTTTGCCCAAACGAATTGACATTCGAGAAAAATTATTGTATAATAAAAATAGATTATTTTTGTAAATGCTGATTTTGTTTCCTGCTGCAGGCGCGGAGGAAGCGAAACAGACTTCTCAAATGTCCGAAAATCAAAATCGAAAACGGTTTTCATTATTTTTTAAGGGGATGCGGCATATGGTTTGTAAAAGTTGCGGTACAAAGCTGATAAGAGGCCATGCCTTCTGTATGAATTGCGGAAATCCTGTTCCTCCGGGGATGGGCGACGAAGACGACGGTATGACCCCCGTCAACGACCTGTTTGCGAACGGCAACGGAGATAACGACACCGAAAGCGGCGGCTCCGACGAAGGGACGTTGGTGTTCTGCCCTGCCTGCGGAATGCACATGCAGAAGGATCCTTACAGATGCGAGAAGTGCGGAATGATCATCCGTGAAAATATCCACAGTGATAATCCACAGAGCGTTCCCGCGTTCAATCCCGATGTTGGTATCGGTGAATTGAACGGAGGTATCGGCGGATTCGGTATTGGCGGCGGTATGGAAAGCTTCGGCGGCAATGTGATGAGCGGCGGTATGGGAAGTATTGGCGGCGGCATGGCGAGCGTCGGTGGCGGTATGGGAAGTATCGGCGGCAAAATGGGAAGCCTCGGCGCCAGCAAGGCTACCATATGAGGCGGCAAGGAAACTGAAGGCGGCGGTGTGGAGAACA
>JAIEDJ010000030.1 GCA_029068025.1 Oscillospiraceae bacterium
GTGCGCTCGGCGTGTTTTTTATTACAAATCCCGACATAATTCGACAAAATGCAGAAATTGCACAAAAGTATCCTTTGGTGTGAAAATAGAATAAACGCGATTGTAATCGCATTTTCAGCGTTTTGGAAAATTTTTCCATAAATTTCCAAAAACCTATTGCAATTATTTACCAAATATAGTAAAATTAAATCAGACCGATAGAAAAGGTGCTATACAAATACGAAAAGCGCCTTAACGGGGAAGGTCGAATGAAAAAAACGGAGGAAAAAATATGACAAACCAGATCAAAGTACTTATCGGAAACGACGCCGCTGACTGCGGTATGGCATGGGCAGGGGCACTCAAAAATGCGGGAATGTATGCCATAACACGCCGCTGCGACGGGAATTCTGTACTGAATTCCATCAAATCGGAAAATCCCGACGCGGCAGTGCTTGAAGCAAAAATGCCGTTCTGCGACGCTATTGAGGTCATCCGCAAGCTCAAGGCGGAAAAGAAGTACGTACCAAACGTTATTATTGTTTCCAATAACGCGGACGCGAATCTGGAGCGTGAGGCAGCGGCGCTGGGGGCGGCGTTTACGCTCAAGCCGGTTGATCCGCAGTTCCTTGTAAGCAAGATCAACAGAATGTGCGGCGTTGCCAAGGAAGCGGCTCCCGATGTTCCCGATGAGACCGCTCTCGAATATGCGGTCACGGAAATAATCCACCAGGTAGGTATCCCGGCGCACATAAAGGGCTACCATTATCTGAGAACCGCGATAATGCTTTCCGTCAACAATGACGAAATGATAAACTGTATCACAAAGCTGCTTTACCCGACTGTTGCCAAGCAGTATCAGACCACATCCTCACGCGTTGAACGCGCGATACGCCACGCCATTGAGATAGCGTGGGACAGAGGAGACATCGACGTGCTGACCAACCTGTTCAGCTACACGGTACATACATCCAGAGGAAAGCCCACCAATTCGGAATTTATCGCGCTCATCGCCGATTACCTGCGGCTTAAATTCAAGCAGGAAGCAGCAGGCAGAAGCGCCCTTGCAGCAGCGTACAGATAATGTGCCAAATTAATAATTTGATAAGCGCTCCCGAAACGCAATGTTTCGGGAGCGCTGATTTATAAAAGTTTATTTGTTTTTGTAAGGTATAACATTGTTCTCCGGGTCAATTGTTTTGCCTATGGGAATTTTTCCGTTCTCATTTTCAAATTCCTTAATGCTGTTGCGGACAAGAATAAGCACGTGACTGTTGATGGAACGCCCCTCGTAGCTGGCAACATATGCTATTTTGTTAAGCATTTCTTCTTCAATACGAATTGATACACTTTTTGCTGCCATAATATACAACCTCCGCGTTTTATTTTGCATATTTATTTTATTAAAAAAGCACGACAAAGTGTAATTGATAGTATTAAAATATGTCTGTAGTATATTCGGAGATTGTAATAATAGCAGCGCTCCCGAGAAGCAATATCTCAGAAGAGCCGCTTTTCATATTTGTTTACCTTGCTTTTTAAAATCGATCTCACCATGTTTTTCTTCATATTTTTCAATACACTCGCGGATAAGCACCAAGATCTGACCGTTTGCGGAACGTGCTTCATAATCAGCAACAACATGGAGCTTATTCAGCATTTCCTCATCAATTCTGATAGATAAACTTTTCATCGCCATAAAATTTTTTCTCTCCCCGCATAAAATATAGCTATATTTTATATCTATTTTGTGCTATAATATAAATATGCATTTATAATATATTTATTTTAACGTTAATTTGGAGGTATACTTATGAGAATAGCAGTAATTGGTTCAAGAGAACTTACAGTCAGTGATCTGGGAAAATATCTTCCCGAGGGCGTGACCGAGATCGTTTCGGGCGGCGCTAAGGGTATAGATCAGTGTGCGCGGGAATACGCCCTCTCGCACGGAATAAAGCTCACAGAGTTTCTTCCCGAATATGAAAAATTCGGGCAAGCCGCGCCGCTGAAGCGCAATATCACCATAATCAAAAACGCTGATATCGTCTTTGCGTTCTGGGACGGCAGCTCCCGCGGAACAAAATTTGTCATTGACAACTGTAAAAAGCTGGGAGTTTCGGTGAATGTATTTTATTTACAGAAATAATACTTGTGATTTTCAGTATTTGAGATAAACTTTTTTATACTTGATTTTTTCCCGCAAATGTGGTAGAATGTTATTTGTATAAGTATTATATTATAAGGAGATCTCAAAAAAATGGACCTGAATGAAATCCGCAAAAAGATCGACGACATCAACGATAAAATACTCGATCTGTTTATCGAAAGAATGAACCTCGCGACAGATGTCGCAAAATACAAGGCCGCCAACAATATGGCGGTGTTCCAGAGCGACCGCGAGAAGTTTATTATTGATAAAGTCAAGGAAAAAACTCCCGAGGAACTCAGAAAAAGCGCGGCGTTCTTGTTTATGAATATTATCGATATCTCCAAGGTATCACAGATAAACGCCATTTCACCCGATTATGAAGTCGAATTCGCTGACAAAATAAAATCCCGTCCCGCAGTGGCGGTTCAGGGAATAGAAGGCGCATACGGTCACACGGCGGCGCTTCAGCTGTTCTCGGGCGGCAGCATAAGCTATTACGCTTCCTTCCGCGAGGTGTTCGAGGCTGTGGAAAACGGCGACGTGGATTACGGAGTGATCCCCGTGGAAAACAGCACGGCGGGCGAAGTAACCGTCAATATGGATCTTCTGGAGCGCCACAGCGTACATATCTGCCGCACCACTACGGTGGAATGTGCGCACGTCCTCGCCGCAAAGCAGGGCGTGTCCGAGGATGATATCAGGATCGTTTTCGGTCATGAGCAGGCGATCCGCCAATGCACCGAATACCTTGAAAGCCGCAGCGGACTGACAGTTATCCCTTACCACAACAACGCCGCCGCCGCAAAGATGGTCTCTGAGAACGAAAGCGGACAGCTCGGCTGCATATGCTCCGAGGACTGTGCGGAGATGCACGGACTGAACATAGTCCGCAAGGCGATAGCCACAGACCCGAACAACTGCACAAGGTTCATCTGCGTTTCAAAGGGCGTGGAGGTGTACGACGAGGCGGGAACCATAGCGGTATCGCTTTCGATACCGAATATCTCGGGCGCTCTGTACAGACTGCTGACTAAATTTGCGGTGAACGGGCTGTCAATGTCAAAGATCCAGTCCAAGCCGCTTCCCACCGAGGTGAAGAAAAAATTTCCTGATGATTATATGTTCTATATAGAATTCAACGGGAATATACACGAACCGAAGGTTCGCAAGCTGCTTAAAAACTTCGAGGACGAGCTGAATTATTTTAAATTCCACGGTAATTTTTAAATCATTTTGAATCGGAGATGAATTTTAATTATGGTTTCAGTAATAATTGTCGCCGCGGGTAACTCCGCAAGAATGGACGGCGTGAACAAGCAGCTCGAAAAGATCGGCGATACGCCCGTTTTCGTGATGAGCGCCTTGAAATTCGAGCGCTCCGAAAAGGTCGGCGAGATAGTCATTGCCGCGCCCGAGGAGGACGTTCCGCGTTATGAAAAGCTCGCCCGGAACTTTGAAATATCAAAGCTCGCGGCAGTCGTAGCAGGCGGCGAAACACGCTTCAAGTCCGTTATGAACGCGCTGGACGCGACCTCGCCCAAGGCGGACTTTATCGCTATACACGACGGAGCGCGTCCGCTGATCGACACCTCGGAGATCGAGCGCGTGTTTGCCGACGCTGAGAAGTACAACGCGGCTATAGCCGCCGTTCCCGCAACCGATACTGTAAAAAGCGTCGGTACCAACGGATTCGTTGAGGAAACGATCCCGCGCGGAAAGCTCTACTATGCGCAAACGCCGCAGGTGTTCCGCCGAAAGCTCTATCTGTCCTGCCTTGAGAAGATCGGCTCCCGCGCGGAGACCGTCACCGATGACAGCAGTATTCTGGAAATGTGCGGGGAATATGTCCGCATAACCGAAATAGCCTGCAGCAATCTCAAGATCACACGTCCGGACGACCTGACAGCGGCAGCGGCGATACATACGGGCAAGAGGACGGTGAAGATGATATGAGGATAGGACATGGCTACGATGTCCACCGTTTCGCATACGGGAGACGGCTCGTGCTGGGCGGCGCGGAGATCCCGTATGAATACGGTCTGCTGGGACACTCCGACGCGGACGCGGCAACTCACGCGGTCATGGACGCGGTTCTGGGAGCGATGGCTGCGGGCGACATCGGACAGCTCTTCCCGGATACGGACAAGCGTTTTGAAAACGCCGACAGTATTGCGCTGCTGAATGAAGTCGTCGATATGATGACCAAGAGGGGCTATGTTCTCGGAAATCTTGATGTTACTATTGTCGCGGAACGTCCGAAGCTGCAGCCGCATATTCACGAAATGCGGCATAACTACGCCGCCGCGTTCAGGTGCGACGTGTCAAGGATATCCGTAAAGGCGACCACCGAGGAAGGGCTTGGACTTGCCGGAGAAGGGATCGGCGCTCACGCGGTAGTGATACTTGAAAATAAAAGATTCAAGCTGTAGAATTGGCCTGTATATGATCCGAGCTGTGCTGTCATAGGACAGCACGGCTCGTTTTTTATAAGTCCTGCAGATCGGCTTCGGGGATATCGTTTTCTACATTGTCCCGTCCGAGATCGGTGTCAATGACGGGATAGATGTCGGAGATCGGCTTGTCGGAATCGTCGAGCGGTTTTTTCAGGTCGGCTTCAGAGCTGCCGCGAAGCTTTATTTCTTCATAGGTCATTTTTTTCACCTCGAAAATATTATGACTGACCGCGCGGAAAGTATTCTTGCCGCTATAATTTATAATTTTTGAGATTATTTTCAAAAAAGCGCTTGACAAAAGTGCTATATAGTATTATACTATATGGTAGGAGGTGCTGAAATTGTTGGAAAAAACAAACGGCGGATTTCTTGTCACCAAAGTCAAGCAGATACAAGGACGCGTGTTTGAACGCCTTCTTGATGAAAACGGTATCAGCGAGTTTAACGGCGCACAAGGACGGATCCTGTTCGTACTGTGGGAATCAAACAATATTCCGATAAGCGAGTTGTCCGAAAAGACCGGACTTGCCAAGACCACTCTCACGAGTATGCTTGACAGGCTTGAGAACGCCGGGCATATCAGACGTGCCGCGGACAGCACCGACCGCCGCGCCGTGAGGATCAGTCTTACCGAAAGCGCCGAAGCGCTCCGCGAAAAATACGAACGCGTTTCGGCGCTGATGAACGAGATCTTTTATAAGGGGTTCAGCGATGATGAGATACTCGCCTTTGAAAAAGCTCTTGGGAAAATTCTTGAAAATCTATGCGAAAAGGAGAATGAAAATGGACAAAAAAATCAAGGATAATATCCGCAAACTTCGTGACAGCAGCAAGGTGGCGTATGTCGGCTCGGTGAACGGAGATGGTTTTCCGCAGATAAAAGCGATGTTGGTTTTCGAGCATGACGATCTGCGGATCCAATATTTTTCAACTAATTTAAGCTCGAAGCGCTGTGCGCAGTTTCGCGAGAACCCGAAGGCGTGCGTCTATTACTGCGATAAGGGCAGGTATAAGGGCGCGTTATTCACCGGAACTATCGAGATCTGTGAGGATCGCGAAACGAGAGCCATGCTGTGGCGTGACGGCTGCGAGATGTATTACCCGGGCGGCATTGACGATCCCGATTACTGCGTGTACAAATTCACCGCCAAGACCGTCAACTTTTACAGCGGATTAAGCAATACTACCGCTTCGATAGACGAGCTGTATGAGTGATCGGGACTGCGCAGGGATTTTTGAATACCTGCTTGCTGTTCACTGCCATATATAACAAAATCTCGCCCCGCTTTATGTCGGTTTTGACGAAAATCCTCTGAATTTAACAAAAATGCGCCGCTATATGCTATAATATGTAATAAATCTGACTTGGAGGAATTACAATGGGAGTTGAGATCACAAGAGACAATATAGGCGCGCTTATCAAAAAGGCGCTTACCGAAAAGGAGATCAAAGTCTACTACCAGCCCAAACACAATGCGATTAACGGCAAGGTGCAGGGTGCGGAAGCGCTCGCGCGGTGGCAGATGTCAGACGGCGTGATGATATCGCCGGGAATGTTCATTCCGCTGCTTGAGGAGCTCGGGCTTATCACGGAGCTTGACTGGTATATGCTCCGTGAGACCTGCGCGTTCCTCGCGGATGAGATAAAGAACGGTCGGAACGTAGTTACCGTGTCGGTGAATTTCTCGCGGTTCCACGCGAAGGAGCCGAAGTTCGCCGAGCGGCTTGCCGAGACCGTTGACAGCTTCGGAGTTCCGAGAAAGCTTATCGAGGTCGAGATCACCGAGTCGGCGCTCGCGTTTGACGGAGTTGATATTATCAAGTTCGTTCGCACTATCAGTGACGCGGGCTTTGAAATATCTATCGACGATTTCGGAAGCGGACTGTCCTCGCTGAATTTTGTTAAGGACGTTCCGGCATCCGTGCTCAAGATCGATAAATCGCTGCTCAGCGGCAACTGCGAGAACGAAAAAGAGCGCATAGTTCTCGAAAGCATTTTCGATTTTGCACACCGCTTAAAGCTCACGACAGT
>JAIEDJ010000301.1 GCA_029068025.1 Oscillospiraceae bacterium
GATACGGGTTTTCAAGCGCGGCGGGCTGCGGCGTATCAACATTCTGCAAGGCAGCGTTTCGGCGGGAAAGACTTGGATATCGCTGATATTGTGGGCGCTGTGGATCGCGACACGTCCTCCCGAATACCTGTACATGATGTGCGGAAAGTCGCTCCAGACTCTGAAACGCAACTGCCTGCTGCCGCTTCAAGAGCTTATCGGAGAACGGAATTTTATGTTCTCCCTCGCGGCAAAGGAGGGGCGGCTGTTCGGGCGGCGGATAATGCTTGAGGGCGCGAACGATCAGCGAAGTGAAGCGAAAATTCGCGGTATAACGCTCGGCGGCGCGTATTGTGACGAGCTGACGCTGTTCCCAAAAGACTTTTTTGTTATGCTGCTGTCGCGTCTGCGCGTGGAGGGTGCAAAGCTCATCGCGACGACAAATCCCGACGTGCCGACGCATTGGCTCAAAACGGAATATCTCGATAACAACGCGCTTTGCGATACCTTGCTGAGCGTGTTTTTTCATATCGACGACAACACGACGCTCCCCGCGGATTACGTTGAAAGTCTGAAACGTGAGTACACGGGCGTTTATTTTGAACGCTTTATCCGGGGCGCGTGGGTAGTCGCAAACGGCGCGATCTACAAGGTTTTTTCGGACAACCCGTCGGCGTATAATGCGGACGAGCTGCCCGCGTTCGAGTATCTGAATGTCGGTCTGGACTTTGGTGGAAACGGCTCGCAGCACGCTCTTTGTGCGTCCGGGATAACTCACGATATGCAGCAGCTTTATGCATTGCGTACCGAGCGCATTCCCGCGGCGGATATGACACCGCAGGCGCTGTATAAGCGCGTTTACGAGTTCTGCGAGGACGTTCTGAAACGTTACGGGAAGATCACCGCGGTGTATGCCGACAGCGCAGAGCAGACGCTTATCGCGGGGTTACGTGAGGCGCTCCGTCCGCTCGGGATCGTCGTCAAGAATTCGCTCAAGCGCGGGATAAACGACCGTATACGCGCCACTACAATGCTTATGGGCGGCGGACGGTTCAAGTTGGTCGCGGCGGAATGCAATTCCCTTGTGAACGCGTTCAAGGGCGCGGTCTGGAATGACAAGATCATCGGGAAAGAGGAGCGTCTTGATAACGGCACGTCGGATATTGACACGCTGGACGCGTTCGAGTACAGCTTTGAGCGGTATATTCCGCAGCTTATCAGGAGTGAGAAATGAACGTTATAACTAAAATAAAAAGCCTTGTAAACGGCTTTAGGAAAGGCGGTGAGAGCATGCAAGACATTATCGATCTATCCAAAATCGACACCGCGCAAAGCCCCATTATGCGCGAGAAAACGCGCGAGTGGTGGGATATTTTTCAAGGCAATCTGCCGATAAAGCCGTCACACAAAAACTTCCGTCCTCTGCCGACCGCCTATGTTTCCACTGCGTATCTGGCGCAGTTGGTGACGGGTGAGATCAAGTTCGAGCTTTCGGACGAACGGCTGAACGCGTTCGCGCAAAAGAACCTCGTGCCGCGTCTGGACAGGATCGTGCAGCTTACACTTGTCGGCGGCTACACGGTCATAAAGCCGTACATAACGCGCTCCAGAGAGATATTTTTTGATGTCGGAACGAGCCGCGATTTTCTCCCGATAACGCTTGACGAAAACGGGCAGATCACCGAGGGAATATTCTTCGAGCGCGTGCGATATGATGGCAAGATATACGAGCGGCGCGAGTGGCATTGTTTCAAAAACGGGACACATACCGTTTGTAATTCCGCGTATCTTTACGGCACTCGTAATCGCGTTGAATTAGGCTCTATACCGCGTTGGGAGGGGCTTTCGGAGTGTGGCGAGATACCGTCGGATATACCGATGATCGCGACGCTCCGCACGCCATACGCGAACAATATCGATCTTGACAGTGCGCTCCCGATTTCGCTGTTTGCGAATTCCGTCGACACGCTGCATGAAATCGATGTGGCACATTCCGAATATCGCGCGGAGTTCAGGAAGATGTCGGCTAAGGTGTTCGCAGACGAGACGGTGCTTCGCGGTAAAGACGGTATTACCGATGATTATTTCGTCAAGATCGACGGCGACGGCACCTCGGCGGTCGAACAGCAGATAATGATCTACGCGCCGCAGATCCGTGAGGAGGCTCACAAAGCGGCGATAAATACCGAGCTTCGGCTGTATGAGGTACAGATCGGAGTGTCGTGCGGAACGTTCACATTCGACAGTGCAAAGGGTCTCGTGACGGCGACACAGGTGCTCTCCGAGGACAGAACAACCTACAACACCGTTGCGCAGCTCCAGCGGCAGTTACGTCCCGTGCTGGAGACTGTCGCGGAGATCACCGCGAATCTGGCACGGTTCTACGGGCTTGATGTTACGGACGGCGAGCCCGCTATCGAGTTCGGTGACAGCGTTTTCGAGGACACCGGAACGGAGTTTTCGCGGCGATTCCAGATGGTTCAGGCGGGACTTCTCAAACCCGAGGAGTTCAACGCTTGGTACTTCGGTGTTCCGCTTGACAAGGCGCGCGAAATGTTACCCGAAATGACAAGTTTATTCGGTGGTGATGAATAATGCTCACGCCGAAACAGCTTCAAAATCTGCCGAAACCGCTGACGGATATTTATTCGGAGCTGTCGGATTTCGTTTTGCAGGATATCGCGATGAGGATCGCGGGAGCGGCGAAGATCACCGATACCGCGGAGTATCAGATGTACCGCGCACGTGCGCTGGGAATGTCAACGGACGCTATTAAAAAGGAGATCGCGCGGATAAACGGCGTTGCGGAAACGAAAATCGAGGAGCTTATCCGCGAGGCTGCCGAGCGTTCGGACGAATTCGACCGCAAAATGCTGGGCGTGAACGGCGACGTTTCGCTTGCCGATAATACGCAGCTCCAAAAGATCATGGCGGCGCAGATTGAGCAGACGCGCGGGCTGTGTACCAATCTCACGGGAACGCTCGGGTTCGCACAGCGCACCGCCGACGGGCGAATGGTCTACGGCAGCGCAACAGATTTCCTCCGCAAGCAAATGGACATGGCGCAGATGAAGGTAATGACAGGCGTTTGCGACTATAACACCGCCGTGCGGCAGGCGTGCTTCGCGCTCGCGGACAGCGGTCTGCGGACGGTCTATTACGCGAGTGGGCGCTCCGATCGCATTGAAGTGGCGGTGCGGCGTGCTCTGATGACAAGTGTTTCACAATTGACACAGAAGATATCCGAACAGAACGCCGCCGAGTTCGGGGCAGACGGCTGGGAGATCTCCGCACACGTCGGGGCGCGTCCGTCGCACGCGGTATATCAGGGGCGGCAATATCCGAATTCGCAGTATGAAACGATCGTGCTGCCGCTTATCACCGATTACAACTGCCGTCATTCGGCTTATCCGGTATTTTACAATGTTACCAAGCCCGCGTACACTGATGATGAGCTGAAAGCGCTTGACCCTCCCCCGTTTACCTACGAGGGCAGACAGTACACCGCATACGAGGCTCAACAGCAAATGCGCAAAATGGAGCGCGCTATGCGGCGGCAGAAAGACCTTTGTGTTGTCGCGGACGCTGCCGGGGATAAGGATACATTCACCGCCGCAAGCATTAAGCTACGACAGCAGAAGAACACCTACGAGGAATTCTGCAAAGCCGCCGGAACGTATACCGAGTATGAGCGGACGTTCGTTTCGGGGTATAACAGACAGCTCGCCGCCAAGACGGGAGCCGTTACACGAAAGCAGAATGCTTTCAAAAACGCGCAGATTACCTTGACAAATGGCGGTAATGGTGGTATAATACAAGCAGATGTACAAAATGACATAAAGGCAGAGAGCGCGATGAGTGATATACAATATGTGGGAAAGATAAACCGCGAAATATTCAAAGTTGTTACCGATGATATTCAGACCGACGATGTTATTATTACTAACGTTCAGATCGAGCATATTGATAAGCGCCACCCGGGAAATTTTGAGGAAATACGACCTTTCCTAAAAGAAGCGTTAAGTGCTCCAGACTATATTTTACAGGACGGAAATAACGGCAATACGGGTTTGGTCTTAAAAAACATCAAGACTGAAGGGCTGAACTTCCAGATCGTATTAAGATTGCGCACATCATCGGATCCGGAGGATTATAAGAACTCTATTATCTCTGCGTGGAAAATAAGCGACAGCCGTTGGAAAAATTATATAAACAACAAAAAAGTACTTTACAAACGCGAATAATCGTGCTATAATAAGAATAAGCTAAAATAGGCTGTTTGAGGTGGTAAATTTCGTTGCAGCCACACGCCGATGGTATTGACAGGAGAAATCCGAGAGATGCGGGAGAGGCGACGCCCGCCAAGCAGCCGAGCTTAAGCCGTTCGAGAAATCGAGCGGCTTTTAACTTACTCAATAAGCGTTTTGCACGCATTATCCGCTTCGCGGAAAACGCTGCAAGACGCTTTTTTCTGCACAAAAATCAAATAAACCGCGCTCTTGAAAAAGGGCGCATTTATTATACTATTTTTTAGGAGGAATTGCAATGGATAAGATATTGGAATTGCTGAAAAAGCTCGGTATCGAGCTTACGGCAGATCAGACCAAGCAACTCAAAGAGGTCGCGGAAAAGGAATTCGTTTCCGCTGCCGACGCTGCCAAGACCGCCGCAAAGGTCGAGGAGCTGACAAAGCAGCTTGCCGAACGCGACAAAGACCTTGAGAAGCTCAAGGCGGATAACAAGTCCGAGGAGCTCACCAAGCAGCTTGAGGAGCTCAAGGCTAAGTACAAGACCGACACGGACGGTCTGAACGCGAAGCTCGCGGCGATGGCAACGGATCACGCGGCGGAGAAGCTGTTCGGAGAGTTCAATTTTGCGAGCGAGCGTGTGAGGAATTCCGTGCTTGAGGAGTTCAAGAGCAAGGGCTTCAAGTATGAGAACGGCGCGTTTGTCGGCGGCAAGGAGTATCTCGAGGAACTGAAAAAGTCTGAGCCGGACGTGTTCGCGAAAGAAGCTCCGGGGCTGTTTATGGGTAGCACACAGGGTAACGTTTCGGCGGACGCAAATAATCTTGAATCGCAGATATTCGGCGGATTCGGATTAAAAAATAACTGATTATGGAGGTAAAATAATATGCCAAACAACATTGAAACAGTAACATTATTCCAGCAGGCTTGCGATCAGCAGCTTATTGAGGGTGCGACCTCGGGCTGGATGGAAGCAAACGCAGGTCAGGTGAAATACAGCGGCGGTCGCGATATCAAGATACCCACGCTGTCGACTGACGGTCTGGGCGACTATGACCGCAACAACGGCTATCCGCGCGGCAAGGTGTCGCTCGAATACCAGACCAAGACCATGACTATGGACAGAGGTATTCAGTTCCTGCTTGACCGTATCGAGGTCGACGAAAGCGGCTTTATAGCGAACGCTACCGCCGCCATGAGTACGTTCCAGAGGGAGAACGTTATCCCCGAGATTGACGCTTATCGTTACAGCAAGCTGTACAAGCTTGTAAATGACGCAGGCTTCGCGAAAAGCTATACGCCCGCGTCCTCTACGATAATGAGCGCTCTCAAAAACGATGTTACGGCTATCCGCGACAAGTGCGGTACTTCCGATTTGGTTATCGTAATGCCGTATACAGTCGCGGATATTCTCGACAGCACCGACAAGCTCCAGCGTCAGATCAACGTCGGTACGTTTAAGCAGGGCAATGTTGATCTCACGGTCAAGACGTTCAACGGCAATCCGATAATCCGCGTGCCGAGCGACAGAATGTACAGCGAGTACACGTTTAACGACGGCAAGGATGGCTTCGGGTTCACAAAAACCGAAACTGCGAAGCTCATCAACTGGATAATCTGTCCGCGCACCGCTCCGATCGCGGTATCCAAGACCGACGGCGTGAAGATATTCGACCCTGCGACAACTCAGGGCGCGGACGCATGGACTATTGAGTACCGCAAGTTCCACGATCTCTGGGTCAAGGACAATCAGCTTCCGGCTATGAGAGCGAGTGTTGCGGAATGATAATTTTCGCGGACTACGAATTTTATAAGAGCGTTGGCGGCGAGTTAGATGAGAGATCGTTTCAAAATCTCGCCGCCAAAGCCTCGGCGTACATCGACAAGGTGACGTTCGGGCGAGCTTCGGAGCACGCGGACGATGAGCGCGTGAAACGCTGCTGCTGTGATCTATGCGATTCGCTGTCGGCGATATCGGGCGGCGTTAAGCAGTCGGAGAGCGCCGGCTCTTGGAGCGTTACCTACGCGAATTCCGAAAATACGTCGGAGAGCAATTACGCGCGTGCGGCGTGCCGTGTGTGGCTGCCCGCGGATTGGCTGTATAGGGGAGTTGGTCGGGAATGAAATTTAGCGGCACGGTCACGCTTTACAATACCATCGAGAAGAACTTCAAAAAGCGGCTGATACCTCATCTTCTGGAGGGCATTCACGTTGAGAAAACGCGCGGCGCGGAAAAGGCTGCCGAGGGCGACAAAAACGCGGATAATCTGTTGCTGATAGTCCCGTTTTCGGGACATAATGATGTGTCCTTTGTTGTCGGTGATCCGGTCGCCGTTGGAGATACGGGAGAAGCGGAGAGCTTCGCGGAGCTAACGGCAAGAGCCGAAACGTTCCGGATAGCGTCCGTGAAAACGTATGATTTCGGCGGCTTGAAGCATTGGGAGGTGATCGCGAAATGATCGACATCAATGCGGAATTTCAATGGAATGACCGCGGCAGAATACCGCAGAATATTGAGCGTGCGCAGAAATATCTTGACAGCCAAGTGCTGAAAGATACCGACAAGTACGTTCCAATGCGCACGGGAATCCTCGCTAAGTCGGGAATTATCGGCACGGTCATCGGAAGCGGCGAGCTTGAATATGCCGCGCCGTATGCGCGAAAGGTGTATTACGGCGTGAATATCAATTTCAGCAAGTCGCGCCACCCGTTAGCGTGCGCGAAGTTTTTTGAGGCTTCAAAGGCGGTCAATAAGAAATCGTGGCTTGCTGAGGTGCGGCGCATTGCGGGAGGACGATAATGGATTTTACGGGAACGATTTTACGCAAATTACAGGACTGTCCGCTGCTTAAAGAGCACGGCGTGACAGCGCTCGGGTTTGCGGGAATGGACGCGAAAAAGCGTTCTATGAGCATTTTGAACACAAAGGGTGAGCTGGTGATCGAGCGATACTGCGACGGGAGCTGCGATATGCAGTACCCATTCGCGCTGATCTACCGCTCGCCCGAGATCGATACGGCGGGCAAGCTGGCGGCGCAGGAGCTTATTGACGATGTCGCAGAATGGCTCACCGACGAGGATAATTTACCCAAGGTTGAAGGTGTACAGGTGCAGAAAATATCCCGCGCCGACACCTGTGCGCTGATCTCGGAGGACGAGGACGGCGCAACGTTTCAAGGGTCGTTCGCCCTTGAGTATTATAAGG
>JAIEDJ010000302.1 GCA_029068025.1 Oscillospiraceae bacterium
AGATAAATCATATCAAGACCGACTGCACAAACGGCAGAAAGCTTGTTATTATTGGTGACAGCTACGACAACGCGATGTTTTTGAGTCTCACGAGCTCGTTCTCGGAGATCTGGGTGTGCGATATGCGCGCTAATATGAAAGATCCGTATTTTGATCTGAATATCATTGATTTTATTGAGAAGATGGGCGCTACCGACGTGCTGTTCTGCATGGATACTTTCAGTGCTGTCGGATCTAACCGAAACGGGCTTCGTGTCATGCTGGATAGTCCGAAAATGCTGAAGACCGGCAATGAATAGCTGTTAGTTGTGGTGTGCGCTTCACGCGGGGAAATTAAAAAGGGGAAAATATGAAAAAGACATTTTATACTGCGGCATTTCTGGCGGCTGCAATGATGCTTACCGCCTGCTCAAGGACAGACAAAACGGATCCGAATGCGGTCGTTGTTCAAGGCTCGGGCGGTTCTGTTGAAGAACCTAGCCTGCCCGAAGCTCCTCAGACGATCGTTGACGGAAAGCTGGACGCGGATAAGCTCCATACGGTTAAAAGCGGCGAGGTGCTGCGAGTTGCGGACGGGGAAACGCTGCTCATCAACGGGCGCTTGCTGTGCAACAACGGCGGAAAGGTCGTTGTTGAAAAGGGCGGAAGTCTGATGGTAAACGGTGAGATCGAGCTTTCTGGCGAGCTGGAGCTGCTGGGCGAAATGGCGCTCTCGGAGGACGCGAAGGTCTACGGCGAGGGCGCGATGACGCTGAGTTCCTTTGATGATATTGACTGCAAGGGCAGCTTTAAGGCAAAAATAATTCCGCCGGAGCCTGTGGTTACAGACGGGATAACTACAGTAGGCGGAGTACTTATCGTAAACAAGAAGATCGCGTTGCCCGAGACCTACGGTCCCGGACTGGATAAGGACGCACTTGCCGCCTTGAAGAAAATGCGTGAGGGTTCGGGATACGATATGCCGGTCATTTCCGGATTCAGAAGCTATGAGTATCAGAAAACGGTTTTTAAGGGATGGTGCGATAGAGACGGCGAGGAGATCGCGAGCACATATTCGGCGCGTCCCGGTCACAGCGAGCACCAGAGCGGGCTTGCGATGGATATCAGCTACATCGATCAGGAGTACGGCGAGACCGAGGAAGGCAAGTGGGTAGCGGCGCACTGCCACGAATACGGCTTTATAATCCGCTATCAGCTCGGCAAGGACGATATCACGGGATATATGTATGAGCCGTGGCATCTGCGCTATCTTGGTGAAAGCACCGCAAGGCTGGTTTTCGACAGTGGGCTTACACTTGATGAATTCCTCGGAGTGGAAAGCTGATAAAGCTAAGATCACAAGCCCATAAAGATAAACCCTGTTGATTATGGCTGGTTTTGGAAGGTTGACGATTGGTAGTTTTTCAAAAAATTTCAAAAATTTTAAAACCGTGCGGCGCTTCGCGCCGGTTTTGATTGTATTTAGATCAAAACGTTCCGGGTAAGGAATACTATTTTGTTTTATTTGGTATTATGTTGATGATGCTGCTTGACAAGTTCAATGTGATGTGGTATAATGAACGTATTAACGGAAACACAATACACGCGCGGCAAAGGCGCTTTAAGTCAAGAACAACTTTTTAAAAACGAAGCAAAAGCGCTTGTGCCGAGATCGACGTTTTTAACACGCAGTAAAGGCTCTTGCGCTAAGAGCAACGTTCGATATGGCAGTGAATTTCAAAAAGGGCGAAATTTTAATTTCGCCCGGTTCTCAATTGACGGCTAAGCGCAGCGCGAAGCGCGGAGTGTGCCGCTAATTGAGAATTTTGAAATTCTTTTAAATAAGGAGTTAGTATGGTTAAGGAATTGACTTATCCGTTTGACGGCGATGAGATAATGCAGAAAAAGAAAAAGCTGCTGCGTGTTCTCAAGGAACATGAAAGCGGCGCTGTGCCGCTGAGGATCGCGATGCTCGGCGGGTCGACCACGCATGACATCATCGCTGTGCTGGAGCTTTTTCTGCGCGACAGGGGAATAGTTCCGGCGTTTTACGAGTCGGAGTACGCGCAGTATTTCAATGACGCGGTTTTCCCGAACAAGGAGCTGGAGGAGTTCAAGCCCGAGATCGTGTTTATTCACACTACCTCACGGAATATTGAGGAAAAGCCCAAGGTCGGAGAGGACGGCGCGGCGGTCGCGGAGAAGCTCGAACGCGAGTATAAGCGTTATGAGAAGATGTGGACGAGCATTTCCGAAAAGTACGGGTGCACCGTCATTCAGAACAACTTCGAGCTGCCGCCGGAGCGTCTGCTCGGAAACCGCGAGGTCGGGTGCGCTTACGGAAGGATCGATTTTATCACGCGGCTTAACTGCAAAATGTATGACTACGCGCAGAGCCACAAGAATTTTTATATCCATGATATAAATTATCTGTCGGCGGCTTACGGTCTGGACAGATGGCACGAGCTTCGTCACTGGCATTTGTATAAGTACGCTATGAGCGTGTCGGCGATCCCGGATTTTGCGTACAGCCTTTCTTCGATAATCTGTTCCGTTATGGGCAGAAACAAGAAGGTTCTCGCCCTTGATCTGGACAACACGCTGTGGGGCGGCGTTATCGGCGACGACGGTCAGGCGGGTATCGAGATAGGCAGCGAGACCTCCGAGGGGCAGAGCTTCAAGCGGCTCCAGGAGTTCATCAAGGCGCACAAGGAGCTGGGCGTGCTGCTCACCGTATGCTCGAAGAACGATCATGAGAATGCTATCTCGGGACTGGAGCACCCCGACGGCGCTCTGAAGCCGGATGATTTCGCGTGTATCAAGGCAAACTGGGACGAGAAGTGGCGCAATCTCAACGAATCGGCACAGGAGCTGAATCTGCTTCCAGAGAGCTTTGTATTCGTTGACGATAATCCTGTTGAACGCGATATAGTACGCGCACAGTCTCCCGAGATCAACGTGCTTGATTTTGAAACGCCCGAGGAATGTATACGCGCTATTGACCGCTGCGGATATTTCGAGGTAACGTCGCTGTCGGCGGACGACGCGGCGCGCGGCGAGATGTACAAGGCGAACGCTCAGAGAGCCGAAGCGGAAAAGAAGTTTGAAAGCTACGACGATTTTCTGCTGAGCCTGGAGATGAAAGCGGAGATCCGCGACTTTGACGAAGTCCATCTTCCGCGTATCACGCAGCTTACCAACAAGAGCAATCAGTTCAACGTGACAACAAAGCGGTACACGCAGAGCGAGATGGAGGCGGTCGCGGCGGATAACGAGCATATCCGTCTGTGCGGCAGGCTGGAGGACAAGTTCGGTGACAACGGCATAGTTTCGGTCGTTATCGGAAGGAAGGAAGCGGAAAAGCTGCATATCGAGCTGTGGCTTATGAGCTGCCGTGTTCTCAAGCGCGATATGGAATACGCTATGCTGGATACGCTGGTCGGAGAGTGCAGAAAGCAGGGTATCGGTGAGATCGTGGGGTATTATTATCCGACAAAGAAGAACGCGATGGTCAAGGAGCTGTTCGGGGACTTCGGATTCGAGAAGGTTTCCGAGGACGCAGACGGAAACACGGTCTGGAGACTTAAAGTTGAAGGCTATGCGAATAAAAACAAGGCAATAAATGTTAATTAATTAAGAGACCTTTGTCGAGATCCACATCATAAACGCACAGCAAAAGCGCTTATGCTATGATCAACGCTATCAAAGCGCAGCAAAGGCATTTTCGGCAAGATCAACATTTTAAACACGCAGGCAATTTGCGAAAGCAAGCGACGTGGATTGGCGCGCGCAGCGAAGCGGAGCGTGACAAGCCGCGCCGCTTGGCTAGGGCTAAGTGAGCGAAGCGAGCGCAGCCCGGTTCGCAAATTGCAAATTCAAATAAGGAGGATATTATGGACAAGGAAAAAATTAAGGCACGGCTTAACGAGGTGTTCCGCGATGTGTTCGATGATGAGGGTATCGAACTGAGCGAGGATACCACCGCAGACGATATCGACGGCTGGGACAGTCTGGAGCATATCACGCTTATCTCGGCAGTGGAAAAGGCGTTTAAAATGCGCTTTACCATGAAAGAAGTCAGCGGTATGAAAAATGTCGGCGAGATGATAGACATTCTCGCGGAACGCGCAAAGAAGATCTGATATTTTCAAACGTTAAAGCTCCGTGACGGAATGCCGCACGGAGCTTTTTCATATTGGAAAAAATTTTTCTGTAATATTTTTTAAAATTCTCTGTCTTTTAGGGTGAAGGGCAGAACCGATCCCCGGGGACTTCAAAAATCCATGCTGAGGAGAGAATCAGATGAATGACAGCGAGATCGTGGAGCTGTTTTTCTCGCGTGACGAGAAGGCTATATCCGCGGCTAATGAAAAATACGGCAAATACTGCGCCGCCGTTGCGATGAATATCCTCAAAAACCGCGAGGACTCCGAGGAATGTGTCAATGACGCGCTTTTAAAGGCGTGGAACTCCATTCCGCCGGAAAAACCACGCAATCTGGCGGGATTTCTGGCGAAGATCACCAAGAATATCAGTCTTAACCGCTATAACAGCGTTCACGCGGACAAGCGCGGCGGCGGTGAGATCCCGCTGATCTATGACGAGCTGTCGGAATGTATACCTGATGGCACGGACGTGGAGCGGAGCTTTGAGCAGTCGGAGCTGATAGACGCGGTGAGGGATTTTCTGAGGACGCTGCCCGAGCGTAAGCGGGATCTGTTCCTGCTGCGGTATTGGTACTGCCTGAGCGTTTCCGAGGCGGCAAAGCGGGTCGGGATCTCCGACAACAACGCCGCTGTCACGCTGCAAAGAACTAGAAACAAGATACTGAAATATTTACGGAAAAGAGGTTTCTGATGAACAACAAAGATCTTTTTAACGCTATAAACGACGCTGCCGAGGAATTCGCTCCCGAGGTCTGGGAGAGCACCGAGAGTGCGCGTCCAATAATTCTCCGTGCTGAGAAAAAGCCGCGTTCCGTTAAGAGAATAGCGATCGGAGCCGCCGCTTGTACGGCTGCGGCGGTGGTACTCGGCACTGCGGTGACGGTCGGCGTGAACGGATATCGTCAGCGCGGCGCGGTGATATCCGGCGAATCGGACTCTCTTTCGGCGGCAAACACGAGAAATTTCGCGCCGTTGGCGGAGATTTTGCGTATACGCGATGTGGGCTTTTACCGCGCGGGGCTCGATGACAATGCTGTTGAAAGTTTAAAACAGTGGTACGGTGAGCCTATGCCGAAGGGCGGGTATCCCGAATTTGATCTGCTGATGGATTCTATGCCGCCGCAGCCCGAGGTATATTATTATAATGATATGCCGCTAGATAAGCGTATGCTGTCAAACGAGGCGTATGTATGGCTTGATAATTACTGCCGGCTGTCCGAGGAGGACAGAGCCGGCGAGGTTGTGCCCGACGAGGTGAAGTATCTTGTTGAGGGCGGGTTTGAAAGATTCGGTGATCTCGGCTTTATTGGCGGCAAATATACCGCCGAACAGCTTGAGAGTATCAAAGAGTATGTAGTGAGATCGTATATATCTCAACAATTAAGCTCAAGAATTCCGCCGATCCCCGATGTTTACTATTATAATGATATTCCGTATTCTCCGGATAGAGTAGGGGCAAACGCGAGAAACTGGCTCAACTGGTTCTGCCGGCTGGACGATGATATGCAGGCTCAGCTTTCGGGATATGTTCCCGAGGGGCTGATGGGCGTGACGGAGCCGAATATCGGCGGTGATAAGGAGATCCTCACCTACAAGGGCAGAGAGTTTGATATGAGTATCTACCCGCATGATGTCGGCGTGTTTATAAAATGGTACAACTCGCTTTCGGCGGAGCTTAAGGCAAAGGTGACATATGAGCCGCTTGAGATGGATCCCGATATGTTCGGTGAAGTTCCGTACGCGGAGCTGCCGATAGATCTGATCGGCGCGGACGGCGTAAAGCTGAAATACGGCGATTGGGATAATATCTTCATCACAAAACAGGAGACGGTCGTCAAAGAAGGCGTTGAGGGCGATGTCATGGTGGATCTCTCGATCGACGAGATCGAGCAGTGGGATAATATCACGTGCTACGGCTTTGTATATCTCGCGGAGCCGGGATCCAAGGAGTTCAAGCGGTACAACATCGGCGACGAGATCTGCGGCTTGAGGATAACCTACGCTTATTCGGAGTTCAGCCGCCTTGAGGACGTGAGTGATCCGGCGATGTATTATACCGGCGGCGAGGTCAAGATTGAGCCTCAAAACACTATGGATATCACCCCCAA
>JAIEDJ010000303.1 GCA_029068025.1 Oscillospiraceae bacterium
GTACGACCGGATATCCACCGTTTCGGGATACTCAAACTCGATCTCAGAAAGCTGGATATCAAACGGAACATCGATCAGCACAGGACCTCTTCTGCCCGTACCCGCGATATAGAACGCACGCTTGAAGACCTCCGCCGCGTCCTCCGGGTGCTTGAGCAGATAACTGTGCTTGACGAACGGCTCAGCCGAGCCCGTGATATCCGCCTCCTGGAACACGTCGCGTCCGATCTGATCGGAGTTGACCTGCCCCGTGATAATGACCATCGGCACGGAATCCATATACGCCGTCGCGATAGCCGTGATAAGATTCAGCGCGCCGGGACCGCTCGTAGCGACGCACACGGCGGGCTTTCCGGTGATCCTCGCGTACCCCGAAGCCGCGTGACCCGCGTTCACCTCATGCCGCACAAGGATATGCCGTATATCCGACTTATATAACTCATCATAAAACGGGCAGATAGCCGCGCCCGGATACCCGTAGATCACGGAGATCCCCTCCGCTTTCAGGCACTCCACCATAGCGCGCGCAACTGTCATACGTTCCCCACTCAAAAAAACAACCCCTATCTTAAAGCAATTCCGAAACCAATCACACCTTCGGTGTGCTCTAGCCGATAAGCACGGCACGCCGCATTCCGCTTCGCTTCACGCGTCATGCCGCGCTTATCGCTTTTCGGAATTGCCTGCGTAATTGTAACGTTGATCTTAGCTAAAGCACTTTTGCCGCTGTCGTTCTTGTTTAAACATTTTTTGCGCCGCTCTCAACGTTGTTACCCTAACAGAACTTTTTTCATTGCTTTTAATGATTTAAACAGCTTTTTTAAAACACTTTTTATTATACCACAACCACAGCGGGATTGTCAAGCACTGTTACGGGATTTTTTACAAAAAATACAAATTAACACTATCAAAACAACAAATAATTACAAAAAAGCCGCGCTCTTTATCACAAGCGCGGCTCTCAGACTGTAGATAAACCTTTAAAATGTTGATCTTGGCTACCTTTACGATGTTGACGAGGGGCTGTTGATTTAAAAGAAATTTCAAAACCGCTAAGTGCTTCGCACTGAGCTAGCCAGCCCCGCTCGGCTCCGCTACGCGCTTCGCGCTACGCTGCGCGGGACTGCTTTTTGAAATTTCTCCTGCGCCTTTAAAAAGTTGACCTTTTTCTACAGACTGAGCCGCGCTCTTTAACAAGCGCGGCTCTTTGCTATTCAAAGTCATTCAGATGTACTGATAAGAATAGGTCAGCGGATCGACAGGCGTATTGTTCTTGCGGATCTCAAAATGGAGATGATAGCCCGTAGACCAACCCGTCGTTCCGACGATGCCGATCGTCTCGCCCTTGGTGACCTTCTGCCCCTTCTTGACGTTCAGCGACGCGCAGTGCGCGTACAGCGTTGTCACTCCGTTGCCGTGGTCTATTACTATGTAGTTGCCGTAGCCATAGCCGCAGCTGTGATAGCTGCTCTTCCCGTAGTTGTGCGAGCAGGTAGCGCTTGCGGTGATGACCGTTCCCGACTGCGCCGCATAGATCTTGGTGCCGCCGATAGCTCCGGGAGTATTGCCCGTGATATCTATTGCACGGTGCTGACCGCCGCGCCAGGGATCGTATCCGAACTTTGTCGTGATCTTCTGATAAGCCTTGCCCACAGGCCACAGGAATCCGTCGTCATAAACTGTCTGATCCTTGTTTTCCTGCTGAGCCAGATATATCAGATGGTCAAGCTCCGCATTGTCCTTCTCGATCTGCTGATTGTTCTTGTTGATCTGCGCCTGGAGACTGGAGATCTGACTCTGGAGCTGTTTGTTTTTAGAGATTAGACCGCTCAGATACTGCTGTTGCTCGTCCGCGTAGTTGGTGAGCTGCGTCTGCTGCTCCTCAAGCTCCTGCTTCTGCTTTTCATATTCCGCCTTCTGATCCTCAAGATCGACCTTGTCCTGTTCCAGCTTTGTTATGGTGCGGTCAAGCTCGTCGATCAGCGTCTCCTGCTGCTTTATGGAGTTCTGCAAGCGCTCCATAAACAGAACGTTCTGTCTGCTGATGTCCTTAACGATGTCGGAATAGACAAAATAGTCATACCAGTCGTCCGAGCCGTTCAGTATCGGCATAACATCGGACGATGAGTTCATGTACATAGCGCGCGCCAGCTTGGCAAACTGCTCAAGATTTTTCTTGTTCTGAGCGCGGAGATCGGCGATCTCAAGCTGCTTGTCCTCGATCTCCCTCTCCTTGTCTTTTATGGTAAATTTAACGGCGTCGATCTCGTCGCTTTTATATTTGATGCTGGCGTTCTTTGCCTCAATCAGCTCATTACAGGTATCGATCTCGGAATTAACGCCCTCTATAAGCTCGGACAAGGTCTGTATAGCGGCCTTGTTGCCCGATATATCACCGGTGATAGCGTTGATCTGATTCTTTTTTTGTTCGTTCTGAGTATTAAGATCCTTGATCTTTTTTTCAAGCGCTTCGATCTGAGCTTGACTGCTTGAAGCCGACGCGGAGATCAGCGACGCGCTGTCACCTACCATAGTCATGACCACGGCAGCGCATGCGACAGCCGCGCACAGTTTTCCCCAAAACGGCACTGCGGCTCTTCTTTTTTTTACGTTCCTCATGACCTTCCTCCAAAAAATCATGCCAAAAATTTCCAAAAGGCGAATTCCCCTCGCCCGGACAAAGCTATCATATTTTTTGATTACTTATTATTATAACTCAATCAGCGAATTTTGTCAAGATATCAAATCTTAAATTTATCTGAAAACTGAGGACAGTGCCGTGCGCTGCCCTCGGTTTTCAGATACCCACCTCTCAGAAAGAGGGGGAGAGGTATGGGGCTCCGCCCTTTGGAGTCCCCGAAATAGGACTTTTTCTACAGACCGAATCGCCTTCGGCGGCGATTTAAAGTCAATACCGCACAAAGCCCGAAAAGCGGAAATTGTGCGGTATTGACTCAATTATCGGGAAGTTCGAGCGGTTGTAGCGTTAGCTTAATATAGCTGATCTCCCGGTCAATTTCTTTTAACGTTTCGGTTGCGTTTTCCTTTTCCGCTAACTGCCTGATACGCATTAACCGCTTATATTCAGAAATTAAACGTTCTTTTATTTCAAGGTCGGTTGCCATTTTATCACCCCTTTTCGTTGTGATAACATTATAACACACTTCCTTTGGCTTGTCAATACGCATTTCTTACCGCGTCATTTGTATTGATATACATAACTCTGCGGATCCTTCCTTACATTGTTCACCCGCGTCTCAAAATGGAGATGGTAGCCCGACGACCACCCCGACGACCCGACCTTGCCGATAACATCGCCCTTGGTGACCTTCTGCCCCTGCTTTACAAGGATCTGCTCGCAGTGCGCGTACAGCGTAGTGACTCCGCCGCCGTGGTCGATAACTATGTAATTGCCGAAGCCCTGCCCGCAGCTGTGATATACATACGGATTTTTCGGTTCAAGATGCGGACACAGCTTCGCCGCCACTATGACAGTCCCCGACTGCGCCGCGTAAATATCGGCATTATGTATCTGTCCGGCATAGCTGCCGACGATGTCAATGCCTCCGTGATAACCACCGCGCCACGCGTAGTATTTGAAGGTGTCGGTCAGCCTTCTGTATTCGCCTGACACAGGCCACAGAAAACCGTCGTTGTAAACTGTCTGATCCTTGTTCGCGTCCTGCGCTTCCTTGATAATTCGGTCGATCTCGGCGTTGTTCTTCTCGATCTGCTTGTTGTCCTCGCTGATCTTGATATTCAGCGAGTCGATCTGGCTCTGTATCTGAGAATTGATCTTCTTAAGCGAATTCAGATACGCGATCTGTTCCTTGGCATAAGCGTCAAGCTCCTCCCGTTCACGCTCGAGATCGGCTCTCTGCTGCTCGAATTCCGCTTTCTGCCTTTCAAGCTCCGCCCTGTCGGACTCCAGCCGTTCTATCGAGCGGTCAAGCTCCCCGATAAGCGTTTCCTGCTGATTTATGGAATTCTGCAAGCGCTCCATAAACAGAACGTTCTGTGCGCTGATATTTTTAACAATATCCGAATAAACAAAATATTCATACCAATCGTCAGAGCCGTTCAGTATCGGCAGCATATTTGATGAATTATTCATATACAACGCCCGCGCAAGCCTTGCGAATCTCGCGAGATTTTCCTTGTTTTGAGCGCGAAGATCGGCTATCTCAAGCTGCTTGTCCGATATCTCCCGCTCCTTGTCCGCTATCGTAAGTATTATCGCGTCGATCTCCGCGCTTTTCTCATCGATAAGCTCCATCTTAATGGTGATCAGCTTGTCCCTTGTATCCATCTCATCCCGTATCCCGTCGATCTGATCGGACACAAGCCGCATTGCTTCGGTGTTTCCCGAGATATCGCCCTGAAGAGCGCTTATCTGCTTCTTACGCTCCTCGTTTATCTGTTTAAGCCGTTCGCTCTCCTTTTGAAGCGAACTGATCGCGGAATCGGCACCCGAAGCGGACGCGGAGACCGACATCGCCGCGTCACCCGCGGCAGTCACCGCAACAGCCGCGCAGATCACAGCCGCAAACATTCTTCCCCAAAACGGCACGGAACGCATTCTATTGATTTTCCCCATGTTATCCTCCTGCAAGATCGTTTTTTATGTTTAAGACAATACCGCGCAGTTATCGCCGAGCTGTCACGCCGGCTATTTTTCGGTTTTGGATCGTCAATTAGACCGCGCCGCAAACAGAAGGCTTTCGGCGCTGACCCTATGTTGGTTTATTTATAATTCCCGCAGTTCCTGCAGATCACCGAAGAACCGCTGTTTGGCGCACCGCAGTTCGGACAGTACCAGGCGCCGTCCGTCCCTGCGTTCATGCCGGCGGCGTTAGGCATCTGAATATAACCGTACATATTGGCGTTTTTTCCCGCCGACGCGGCAATACCGGCCGCGACAAAAGCAACGACCGCCGATACGATAATAAACACGCAGGCAGTAGTGACGTTAGAAGTCAGAGAGCTTATCATGGCCTCTCCCTGCGAATAGCTTGAGCCATAATCGTAACTGTAGTCATATCTTTGTGCGGTCTCTGTCACAGATTTCACAATTGACTGCAAAGACAGCATTATCGAGCCGATAAACCCAAAGATCGATCCGCCGAGCAGTACAAACGAATAAGCCTTGTTACGGTCTCTGCAGAAGAGCTCAATCGCGACGGAAATGAGACCGCCCACGAAGATCCCGAAGCCGCCAAGCCTTGCAAGATCCCAGAACGTCATACATAAAATAGAACATACCGTATTGCCTTCAACCGAATCAATATCGCCCGCTACCAGAAGATTCATCGTTATCAATCCGCCTATAGCTCCCAAGAGAGCACATACCGCCGCCGCAATAGTCGAACCGTTTACCGCGCGGCGAATTTTTTTCATAACATTTTCATCCATAATTATGTCCTCCTAACTATAGGCACATCAAACGCCGGTATACTGATCATTGTTCTGATTTTGCGGCTCCGGATAGCCCTGTTGGGGATAACCCTGCTGGGGATAACTCTGCTGAGGATAGCCCTGTTGAGGATAACTCTGCTGAGGATAACTCTGCTGAGGATAGCCCTGCTGTGCATAACCCTGCTGTGCATAACCCTGCTGTGCATAACCCTGCTGAGGATAACCGGGATAACCGTAAGCCGCCCCGGCAGCCCGAGCCGCCTGAGCTTTATTGACAGCGATCCGATATAAGGTAAAAATAAACGAACCGATCATCGCAGCAGCCGAGCACATAATAAGTATCATCGTTATTGTATACACTATGTTGAACACGTTTTGCGCCTTCATCAGGTCATCATAATTACCGTTTATTGAGATCAGCGTAGTAACGCCGCCGGAAATCGCGAGCGAGGTCAGAAAAACGCTCATGAACCCGAATCCGCTTGCCAATGTAGTCAGCTTCGACACCCCGGTCTCCGCTCTGTCCGCCGCAAGGTTAAGAGCAGCCAGAGCCGTTGAAATGCTCACAAGAGCCACCGCGCCGAAACGGGCAAGATCATAGCTTGTAAAAACCGAAGACAGCACTGCCATGAGCATCTCTTCACTGTTGTAATTCAATCCCCCAAGCGTTGCAGACATTACCTTTGACCTTTCGGCCAGAAATCCTATGCTTCCGATCAAAGCCAATATTGCTGCGATAACGCCAAAGACCTTTAAAGTGATCCTCGCCGCTTCAACTCTGTTAAAGTTAAATTGCTTTTTTGGCTTCATCGGCGGCATAGGCTGCATTTGCGGCATGGGCTGCTGCATTTGCGGCATGGGCT
>JAIEDJ010000304.1 GCA_029068025.1 Oscillospiraceae bacterium
CCTAAAACGAATCGTATATAAGCGTAGTCCCGCCGACGACGATCCTCTGTTCCTCGCTGATCTTGCTGCGCCGAAGGATCGCCTTGATCCTCAGCAGCATTTCGGTCTCGTCGACGGGCTTGGTCATATAGTCGTCCGAGCCCAGCATAAACGACTTCCGCAGATCCTCCGCCGAGTCTCTGGCAGTGATGATCAGCACGGGAACGTTTATCCCGCTCTCGCGCATAGCCTTCAGACAGCCGTAGCCGTCCAGCTTGGGCATCATCACATCCAAAATCACCAGATCTATATGCTGCCGCTCCAGAACCGCCAGTACCTCTTCGCCGTCAGCCGCGACAAACGGACGATACCCGTTTTTTTCGAGAGTATACTCATACAGCCGGCGAATATTCGGCTGATCGTCGGCGACCAAAATATTAAACATAGTTATCAGTACGCTTCCCAGCTGTTAAGATACTTTTCCTGATCGGGGTTGAGCTTGTCTATACGGATCCCCCACGCGTTCAGCTTGCGCTCGGCTACCTTTCTGTCGATAGTCTTGGGAACGTTGACGGTCATACGCTCGCCGCCCTTGAGGTTGTCCGAGTTCTTCGCGATGTACTCTGCCGACAGCGCCTGAATAGCAAAGCTCATATCCATGATCTCCGCGGGATGTCCGTCTCCCGCCGCCAGATTTACAAGTCTGCCCTCGGCAATAACGAACACGGTCTTTCCGTTGCTCAGCTTGTAGCCCATGATGTTGTTGCGCGCCGTGTAGCTTTCAACGGCGATCTCGCGGAGCTTAGCCATGTTGACCTCAACGTCGAAATGCCCCGCGTTGCAGCAGATAGCGCCGTCCTTCATGTTCATAAACGCGTTTTCGCCGATAACATCCGCGCAGCCCGTCACAGTAACGAAGAAATCTCCGACCGCCGCTGCCTCGTTCATCGGCATTACCTTAAATCCGTCCATGACCGCTTCCATAGCCTTGATAGGATCTATCTCGGTAACGATGACCTCCGCTCCCAGACCCTTCGCGCGCATGGCAACGCCCTTGCCGCACCAGCCGTAGCCCGCGACAACAACGTTCTTTCCCGCGACGATAAGATTCGTCGTGCGGTTGATGCCGTCCCAGACAGACTGACCGGTTCCGTAGCGGTTATCAAACAAATGCTTGCAGTCCGCGTCATTTACCAGCACCATCGGGAACTTCAGCGCCTTTGCTCTGTCCATCGCCAGCAGACGGATAATTCCCGTTGTCGTCTCCTCGCAGCCGCCGAGAACGTTCGGGATAAGATCCGTGCGCTCGTTATGGATCAGGTTCACCAGATCGCCGCCGTCGTCAATGATGATATTCGGGCCGCAGTCGATGACCTTTGAAATATGGCGGTGGTATTCCTCATCGGTGGAGTTGTACCACGCGAACACGTTCAGTCCGTCGTGAACGAGCGCCGCCGCAACGTCGTCCTGAGTCGACAGCGGATTGCTGCCTGTAACGTACATCTCCGCGCCGCCCGCTGCCAGCACCTTGCACAGATACGCTGTCTTTGCCTCAAGATGTACCGACAGTGCCACCTTCAATCCCTTGAACGGCTTTTCGGCCGCAAATTCCTTCTCGATACCATTCAGCAGCGGCATATTGCGCTTTACCCATTCGATCTTGCGCGCTCCGCTCTCCCACAGCTTTTCATCACGAATCTCACTCATAGTTTTTGTCCTCCTGAATTTTTGATCCCGCTCAAACGAGATATTATCTGAAATTAATTTAACTCACAGCACACGCTGAAACAATCCGCAGGCAACAGTGATCTCATCGCCGTTTGACTTAAGGTGCAGTACGATCGGTCTGCCGGCGATCTGCGTATGATCCGCTCGGTCAAGATAGATCTGAGCGGACGCGTTTCCTGTTCCGTCCGAAAAAACGTCCGGCAGCAAAAGGATCTTCTCGCCCTTGTTCTCGCATAGCAGGCCCTCGTGAACATGAAACGCGAAGTCGCTGTTTATCGGCATATTTTCAAAATCGCCCTGCAAATAGAGCCCGTCGGGCAGCGCGTAAGCATACACCTTTCCCCTGATATCGGGGTATTCCTCTCCGCCGCGAAGCTCAGCCTCCAGCACCGGTCTGTCCTGTTCAATAAAAGCGTAATCTGTTACATTTTCCATAGAATATACACCTCTCTTCAAGAGAAGTATATTCAAATACCGCGCGTCCGATTACTATCAGTCTGTCGATAACCCATTATTTGCATAAGTTCCCGGCATCCGATGGCTTCCCGACAGCCCGAAAATAATCACTTTCGTATAAACAGCACCCCGAGCGTGTCCTCGCCGCAGTGACACGCCACCGTGCAGCCCGCGTCGGTCGCCGCGATCTCCGAGAAGCTCTTGTACTTCGCGATCTCGGCGGCGGCGTGATCGGTGTTCTCCTTGGATGTGGTATGCGTGATAAAGATCAGATCCTCGTCCACATCCACGCCTGTCAGTCTGTCCTTCACATAATCATTGATGGTCTTTTCGATACTGCCGCGGTACTTCTTGATAACCTTCATCTTGCCGTCAATAACAGCGATACACGGCTTAAGCTTCAAAAGATTCGCTCCCAGCGCCGCGATGGACGAGCAGCGCCCGCCCTTGTGGAGATACTCCACATTAGCAACGAAGAATGTCGCGTCCACCTTGGGAATGATCTCCCCGAGAGCGGTGACGATCTCATCGGCGGACAGTCCCTTTGCCGCCAGCTTAGCCGCCGAAACGGCGACCAGACCCTCGCCCGTGGAAAGATTCCTCGAATCCACCACCCTGACGTTCGGGAAGTCCTCCGCCGCGATCACCGCGTTCTGATACGTGCTGGAGAAATCCGAGCTGATCGTGATCAGCACAAGCTCATCGCACTCCTTGAGCTGCTCGGTGAAAAACCTTGTGAAATCGTCGATATTTACCGCCGCCGTTGAGCACAGCTTTCCGGTAGACCGATAATGCTCGAACACGTCCTTCTGTGTGATCTCAACGCCGTCCTTGAGCGTTTCGCCGCCCTTGTTCACATACAGCGGAACAACACTGATATCATACCTCTTCTTCAATTCCTCGGACAGATCGCAAACGCTGTCCGCACATATCTTGACTTTCATTTTATCCTCCTTATCTAAAAGAATTTCAAATTTCTCACTTGACTGCACGCTCCGCGCCTTTGGCGCTCCGCTTAGCAGCCAAGTGAGAACCGGTCGAAATTAAAATTTCGACCTATTTGAAATTCACTGGGTTATCGTTCGTTGCTCTTGGCATAAGATCCTTTGCTGCGTATTTTAAGCGTTGATCTTGGCTTAATGCGCGCAATACTTGTTCGTCACGCCTGTGCCGAGAGCGATTCCAGCAGGCGCTCCAGTTCTTCTTCAAGCGAGCTGTAAAACAGCGTGAACAGTATATCGCAGCTCCCCAGCAAAAAAAGATTCCTGTTGCTGATAGACGCGAGTGCGGGAACATATCCGTAAACATAACCCTTGAACCACTCCGCGTCATAGGCGGGCACACCTCTGCCCATCTTCACCATGCGGCGCACTTCCTCAAAATCGTCCGCGATGACGTTTTCGTAGTTTCCCGCGCCCTTCGCGACCACCATGTCGTATATCGCCTTGATCTGCTTGTCGTTCAGCGTGCCGCCGCGTGTTTTCACGCTCTTAAGCTCCGGCAGCCGCACCGCGAACGAATACACCATAAGCGACAGCACACGCTCATATTCGGGAGAATTCATCTCCTTGCAGCGTTCCTTGTCCAGCTTGATACCCGTGTTGAACAGGCTGGTGGTGTCGGTAATGTTTTTGAGAGAGATCTTGAAAATGTCCTTTACGTTTATGTTGTAGAAATCCTTATCTGCGATCATGTAGATATATTTTACTGCGTTAAACAAGGAAACTCCTGCCTTTACTACGGTATCCGAGATCATTGTAAAGGCGGTTCGTTCGCTGATAAACTCCATAGCTGTGTCCTCCATAAAGATGTAAAAAAGCCCTTACTTTATTATACAATTTTTTTCCGTAATTTGCAAGAACATTTTGAAAATAATCGGACAAATATGCCAAAACCGCAAATATATTTGTGGATCTCCTTATTTTTACAGAAAAAAACGATCTTTTTTCAATTTATACTTGAATTTTAAGGGAAAAAAGTTTATAATAAAAGATGAATACTATTATATCAGTCAGGAGAAAGAATATGCTGGACGGATTTATAAAAGCCGCCGCCGCAACGCCTAAGATCCGCGTTGCCGACTGCGCTTACAATACAAAAGCGATAATCGAGCTTATCAAAGAGGCACACCAAAAGCGCGTAAAGCTGCTGGTGTTCCCCGAGCTGTGCATAACAGGCTATTCCTGCGGCGACCTGTTCTATCAGCCTGCGCTGCTGAGCGCAGCTTTAAGCTCTCTGAACGAGATCTCCGCCGCTTGTGTCGGTATGGATATGCTTATCGCGGTCGGCTGCCCGCTTGTGTTCCGCGGCGAATTGTATAATTGCGCGGTAATTATACAGAACGGCGAGATACTCGGGGTTATCCCGAAGAAGTTCCTGCCGAATTACAACGAATTTTATGAAGCGCGGCAATTTACATCTGCTCCCGATAATGAAAACAACAATATAACGCTTTTGGGCAGATCCGTGCCGTTCGGAACCGACCTTCTGTTCGAGTGCGAAAATATGCCAGACCTTGTATTTGCGGCGGAGATCTGCGAGGATCTCTGGGCGCCCGATCCGCCGTCAACACAGCTGGCGCTCGGCGGCGCGACGGTCATCGCGAACCTCTCCGCGTCCAATGAGACCATCGGCAAGGACGACTACCGCAGAACGCTTGTCACCGGACAGTCCGCGCGGTTGATATGCGGATATATATTCGCGAGCGCCGGCGACGGAGAATCCACCCAGGATCTGGTATTCGGAGGACACAGGATCATCGCCGAAAACGGCACAGCTATCGCGGAGAGTGAGCTTTACACGACGGGGCTTACTGTCACCGAGATAGACGTTCAGAAGCTGACGACGGAGCGCCGCAGAAACACCTCGTTCCGCAGCGGCTCCGAACGTCCTGAAATGCGGCGTATTTCCTTTAATATGAACATAGAGACGACCGAGCTTACAAGATCTATCGAAGCAATGCCGTTCGTTCCGCAGGACAGCACCAAAAAGAACGAGCGCTGCTCCAAGATACTGAAAATGCAGGCGCACGCGCTTGCTCAGCGCGTAACGCACACACACTGCAAGACGCTTGTCGTCGGGATCTCAGGCGGACTGGATTCCTGCCTTGCGTTGCTTGTCGCCGCCGAGGCAATGAAGCTGCTTGACCGTCCCGCGAGCGACATTATTACGATAACCATGCCCTGCTTCGGAACAACGAAGCGCACCCGCTCCAACGCCGAGATACTCTGCGGATGTCTTGGAACGACACTGCGCGTGATCGACATCTCCGACAGCGTAAAGCAGCATTTTGCGGACATCTCCCACAGCGAAAGCGATCATAACGTGACCTACGAGAACGCCCAGGCGCGCGAACGCACGCAGGTCCTGATGGACGTTGCGAATGAAGAAAACGGCTTGGTGGTCGGCACGGGCGATCTCTCGGAGCTTGCTCTCGGCTGGGCGACCTACAACGGCGATCATATGAGTATGTACGGTGTAAACGCGTCCGTTCCGAAAACGCTTGTCCGCCATATTGTGCAGTACTTCTCCGAAACCACTGACAACGCCGAGCTGAGCTGCGTGCTCACAGATATTCTCGATACGCCAGTCAGCCCGGAGCTTCTGCCCGCCAAGGACGGCGAGATATCGCAGATCACCGAGGATCTGGTAGGGCCCTATGAGCTCCACGACTTCTTCCTGTACAACGGGATCCGATGGGGATATCCGCCGCGCAAGGTCTACAGACTGGCGCAGTACGCTTTCGGCGACAGCTATAGCTCCGACGTGATCCTCAAGTGGCTCAGGACCTTCTACAGACGTTTTTTTGCGCAGCAGTTCAAGCGGAGCTGCCTGCCCGACGGAGTCAAGGTCGGCTCGGTATCGCTTTCACCGCGCGGCGACCTGAGAATGCCGAGCGACGCGTCCGCCGCCGTTTGGCTGGACGAGCTTGAAAAATTAACTTAAAACTAACGGCACGTTGGCGATTTGTTAAAAAATTAATGACCGTATCATTATAATTGACGGGAGCTATTATGTTAGAAAAAATCGAAAAAAAGCTGTTAGATTTTAAAACGGCAGGCAGCACAGCCGAGGACTTTTTTGCTGCCCGCCGTGCCAGAACAGCTAAATTCCGAAGGGTGATCCGCGCGTGCTTCTATCTGCATTGTATCGCGGCGCTTGCCTGCATAGTGCTGTCCATTGCGTTCAGCGCGGGTTTCGATATAGTTAAGATCTCCGTCTGCGCATTGACCTCGGTGATCTTCGCGTTCTTTGCCGTCGGAGATCTTGAGCACGTGAAAGCGATCTCCTGCGTGATAGACTTTGCGTTTGCGGCAGGGGCGTTTGTCACAGCGGCGCTCGGCACACACAGTACGCTGTATATTATCTGCGGTATCATAATGTGCGTGCTGGGGCTGTCAATGATCCTTTCGGCAGCTGCAGCTGCCTGCAAGCGTTTTCTTGAAAACGCCTCGCCGTTTATGATACGGCGTGAGAACAGCACACAGCCTGCGGATGAATATGATGATATTCCTGACCTTCCCGAGGAATACAGGATCAATCTCCTGATGGCGCAGGCTCAGGAACAGCAGCTGATCCCTTCACCACCTCCGCCTCCACCGATAAGCAAGATGCGGGAGCTGGCAGATCAGGTATGTGAAATAATCTGCGGCGGATCGGACAAAAGCGAATCATAACTATCTGATTTTTTATGATCAAAAACATGGCGAAAAAACGAGCGTTTAAGCCGTAAACCGCGCTTGAAATTCTCTGAATAAAAAGAATTGCATTTCTTTGTGATTTTGGCTCTATCAAACAATTCATACGATATTAATAATCAAGTCTTTCATGATTTTTCAACGCCGAAACGGAGGTGTGAAAACTGTCTGCAAAAAAGCTCTCCTTTTCGGCGATTTTTATATGCTTTGCAGCGGCGCTTTCCGCCCTTGAAACAATGCTTCCGCCGATATGTCCGATACCCGGCGTGCGTGTCGGTCTCGGAAACATTGTCACGATGTTTTTGCTGTACATAGGCGGCAGCTGGAGGGCGTTTGACGCGCTGTTCGTTATAATACTGCGGTGTGTGCTGGCGGCGCTGATCGTCGGTTCTCCGATGAGCGCCATATACGGACTTGCGGGCGGCATAGCCTCATGGCTCGCCATGCTCTGCCTTTGCCGTATCTTCCCAAAAGACAGCGAAACAAAGCGCTTTGACGAACGTTTTCTTCCGTTTACGGCGGTAGGCGGCGCGGTATTTCACATAGCGGGGCAGATGGCTTGCGCAGTGCTGCTCTACGGCACAAAATACGTCCTAGCCTATACTCCGATACTGTTGGCGAGCGCCATTATCGGCGGACTGTTTACGGGGTTTCTCACCATGCTGATACTTCGCAAATTTCCCGAGAAGCTGCTGAACAGTATACGAAATGTAAAATAGCCCACAAATATAACGCAAAGGAGCAAAGACCGTGAAATTATTATTGATAGACGGCAACAGCATAATGAACCGCGCGTTCTACGGGATCCGTATGCTCACCAATAAAAGCGGATTCCCGACAAACGCGCTGACAGGATTTTTAAACATATATGTCAAGCTCCTGAATGAGGATAAGCCCGACAGGATAGCTGCCGCGTTTGATCTCAAAGCGCCGACCTTCCGTCATAAGCTGTACTGTCAGTACAAGGCAGGCCGTCACGCCATGCCCGATGAGCTTGTAAGGCAAATGCCCGTGATCAAAGATATTCTGCGCGGTCTCGGCATTTCCATCGTCGAGACAGAGGGTTACGAGGCTGATGACATAATCGGAACCCTTTCCGCCGCTGCTGCCGCACAAAACGCGGAATGTGTTATAATGACAGGCGACCGCGACAGCTTCCAGCTTGTCAACGAACACGTTACGGTACGGCTTGCCTCCAACAAGGACGACATTTATTACACACCAGAGAAAATAAACGAGGTATACGGCGTTACGCCGCGCGAAATGCTTGAGGTCAAGGCGCTTCAGGGCGACAGCTCCGACAATATCCCGGGAGTTGCAGGCATCGGAGAAAAGACCGCGCTTTCGCTTATACAGCGCTATCACACCATTCAATATATCTATGAACATCTTGAGGAGCTTGACGTGACAAAGAGCGTCCGCGCCAAGCTGGAAGCCGGAAAGGGCAGCGCAGAACTGTCGCGCACGCTTGGCGAGATCTGTCTGTCCGTGCCGATCTCAACGGCTCTTGACGACTACAAGCCCGGCAGCGGAAACAGATCCGAGGTCGTCGGGATACTGCGTGAGCTGCAAATGAACGGCGCGATAAAAAAGCTCGGCCTTGAGGGAATAGCGCCGCAGTTCCCACTTAACTGTTCCTCTCTGACTGCTGCTTCCGCAAATTCGTCCACGGACGCACAGACAGCCGTCAGCACCGAAGAAAACGCGGAAAATATAACGTCCGTCGGCTCCGTAATTGTAAAAGACGAAGTTCCGTATGACGAATCCGCCATAGATATTATTAGTATTAACGATGAAATTTGCGCTTTTCGGGGCTGCAAGAAAATTGAAGATGATCTCAAATCAATACTTGAAAGCGACTCCCATAAACATACAGACAACGCCAAGGCACTTTATACCTATTGTATAGAACGCGGAATAGAGCTACGCAATGTTACGTTTGACACAACGCTTGCCGCTTATCTTCTTGATGTCAACGCGAAGTCCTACGAGATAGACCGGCTTTTTGATGAATATCATATAGCGTATGAACCCGACCGTCCTAATTCCCGGATCCTCGCTCAGACCCTGCTCAACAAGACGCTGTACGCGCAGATCTGTGATCAGGGAATGTTGAAGGTTCTGCGTGAGATCGAAATACCGCTGGCGGAGGTTCTTGCTTCCATGGAGCACGAGGGCGTGCTGCTCGACACAGCCGCGCTTAACGCGTTCGGCGAGGATCTGTTGCCTAAGATCTCCGAGATAACAGAAAACGTTTACAGGCTTGCGGGACACGAGTTCAACATCGGCAGTCCGAAGCAGCTTTCCGCCGTGCTTTTCTCCGAGCTGGGACTTCCTGCCGGAAAGAAAAAGAGCACAGGCTACTCCACCGACTCCGAAACGCTCGAAGCCATTGCCGACAAGCACCCTATAATCGCGCCGATACTTGAGTACAGAAGGCTCACCAAGCTCTACAACACCTATGTCAAGGGGCTTCAAGGCGCGGTTTCCGCGGACGGGCGAATGTACACGACCTTTAAGCAGACCGAGACTCGCACAGGTCGTATCAGCTCCGCGGAACCTAATATTCAGAATATCCCCGTCCGCACGGAGATCGGACGGAACTTCCGCAAGTTCTTTATTGCCGCACCCGGGAAGGTGCTCTGCGACGCGGACTACAGCCAGATAGAGCTGCGTGTTCTCGCTTCGCTCGCCAAGGACGAGGTGATGATACGGACGTTCCTTGACAACCGCGATATTCACGCGGAGACCGCCGAAAGTGTGTTCCGCAAGACCGAGGGTCAGGATCCGCACGATCTGCGCCGCAAGGCGAAAGCGGTAAACTTCGGCATTGTCTACGGCATCGGACCGTTCTCGCTGGCGAAGGACATCGGTTCGACGCTCTCCGACGCAAAGCAATATATCGAGGACTACCTTCGCCATTTCTCGGGCGTTGACAAGTATATGAACGCCATTACCAAATCAGCCGAAGCGGACGGATACGCCGTGACATATTTCGGACGGCGGCGCTTCATTCCGGAGATCTTATCCACGAATAAAACCGTCAAGGCTCTCGGAACGCGTATCGCCCGGAACACGCCGATACAGGGCACCGCCGCCGACATCATCAAGCTGGCGATGGTAAAGGTGTACCAAAGATTGAAGCGCGAGCTTCCCGAAGCGAAGCTGATACTCCAGGTTCACGATGAGCTGATAGTTGAAGTTCCGGAAGCGTCTTCACAGAAAGCTCTGGAGATACTCAAGGAGGAAATGCAGAACGCCGCGAAGCTGGACGTTCCCCTGCTTGTGGACGCCAAGACCGGAAAGAATTGGTTTGAAACACATTAAATTAAATATTGAAAGGATAGTATATTATGGTTGCTTTTTCTGCCGCCGATATTCTATTACCCAAGCTCGAAAGCGAGGACATGCAAAAATGGTCGGTCGTCGCGTGTGATCAGTACACAGGCGAACCCGACTATTGGGCAAAGACCGCCGAGATCGTCGGTGATTCGCCCTCTACATTGAAGCTCACGCTGCCCGAGATCTTTCTGGAAAGCGATGACTGTGACCGCCGCATAGCGCAGATCAACGACACCATGCGCGCGTATCTCGACAATCACCTTTTCGGGGAATATAAAAACTGCTTTATACTCACCAAGCGCACACAGGCGGACGGCAGCCTGAGAGCGGGTCTTGTCGGAGTAATAGACCTTGAGCAGTACGATTACACTAAGGGCAGCAAATCGCAGGTTCGCGCCACGGAAGCGACCGTCGCCTCCCGTATCCCGCCGCGCGTTAAAATACGCATGAACGCGCCGTTGGAGCTGCCGCATATCATGATACTTATCGACGATCCCAAATGTACGGTGATCGAGCCGCTTCTGAACAAAAAATTACGCTCGGTATATGATTTTGAGCTTATGCAGAACGGCGGTCATCTGTCGGGAGAGATCGTTGACGGAGAAGCCGCGGACGGTGTTGTCAGCGCACTTGAAAAGCTGCGGAAAAAAGAGCTTGACGCTCTCCATCAGCTCGGTCTTGAAAAGCAGGAGCCGCTGCTGTTCGCTATGGGCGACGGCAATCACTCGCTCGCGACCGCCAAGGAGTGTTACGAGCAGCTTAAGAAATCCGGCTCGCCCGACGCGGAGCTTGCGCGGTACGCGTTGGCGGAGGTCGTTAATCTCCACAGCCCCGCGCTGGAATTTGAAGCTATACACAGAGTAATAACTGAGGTAAACGCGGAAGATATTCTGAACAAAATGACAACCGCGCTGAAGCTCTCCGAGAGCGGGGAACAGCGGTTCACGTTAATTTTAAACGGCAAACCGCACGAGTACGGTATCGGCGCGCCGACCTCCAACCTGACTGTAGGATCGGTACAGTCATTCCTTGACAAATATCTCGCCGAAAATCCCGGAAAGATCGACTATATTCACGGCGATGACGTTGTGAAGGCGCTCTGCAGGGACGATAACACAGTAGGAATACTGCTGCCGTCCATGAAGAAATCCGAGCTGTTCCCGACCGTGATCAAAGACGGAGCATTGCCGCGAAAGACGTTCTCAATGGGTCACGCCCACGACAAGCGGTTCTACTGCGAGGCAAGAATGATCAGAAAATAACCGTTTTTATTAGGGGGCACGATTATGTGGTTCGTGTTTGCTCTGCTGTCTGCGGTTTTCGCGGCGGCAACGTCGATCCTAGCAAAAGTCGGGATCGAGGGCGTGAACTCCAACCTCGCGACTGCCATCCGCACGATAGTTGTGCTTGCGGCGGCATGGGGAATGGTATTCATCACAGGCGCTCAAAGCGGGATCACGGAGATACCGCGCAAAAGCTGGATCTTTCTGATACTGTCGGGTCTGGCAACGGGAGCGTCGTGGCTGTGTTACTACCGCGCGCTCCAGCTCGGAGAAGCTTCCAAGGTCGCTCCGATAGACAAGCTGAGCGTTGTTATAACGGTAATTTTAGCGGTGATCTTCCTGCACGAGCAGCTGACTGTAAAATCGGTGATCGGCTGCGCGCTTATCGCGGCGGGAACGCTTGTAATGGTATTATAACCAAGCAGTTTTCGCAGCGCGACCGAGCGAAGCATAAAAACGTTAAAGCGGAGCACACGCATTATCCGCTGCGCGGAAAACGCTGAGTGAGGCGAGAAAACTGCAAATTAAAATAGGTGATACATATGAAGTATTTTATTAGTAACGGCGAACGACACGGAACGGTCTATCACGAGTTCGTACAAGGCGAGTGGGACGAAGAAGCGATGATCTTCTGGAGCGACGATTCGCTTTATCTCCATGACAATGTTATGTTCGAGCTTCACAAGCTTTTCAAGGCGGCTAATGTCGAATTCGACCGCTTCGATGAGACTGTGATCACGCTCGACGACTGGAACGCTCTTGTAAAACGCGCCGGCGAGCTCGGCGGCGAAATTCTTGAATTAATTGAAGAACTGAAACCGTGGGCAGAGGAAAATTTCCGAAATAACAAGATTTTTACGATTCTCGGAATATAGGTGATCGAATGAAATTCTTTGAAACCGGAATTAAAGGCAGCTGTTACATCGAATTTGTTCAAGGAAAGTGGACCGGAGAACATTGGAATGTTGATTCGCTGTATCTGCACGATGATGATTTCTTTGGACTTGAGGCATACACAAATCCGTTTACAGAGGTGATCCCGAACTTTGCACATTGGGGTGTGACAGAGGTCACTTTTGATGATTGGAAGCGCATTGTCGAGGTCTCTCGGAAACTCGACAATGAAACCAAGAAAATTATCAAAGAGCTGCGTCCATGGGCTGAGAAGAATTTCCGCAGCAATGATGTTTTCACGATCATCGGGATCATGGAAGGTCGGAAATTTTTCAGAACCGGGATCAAAGGCGGCTGTTACAACGAGTTTGTTCAGGGCAAATGGACGGACGGTGATCGGGAGCATTGGAGCGCCGATTCGCTGTATCTTTATGATGAGGTGTTTGAATTCCTTGATCTTTACACAAATTTGTTTGCAAAAGTGATCCCCAATTATGCGCATTTTGGCGTGACCGAGGTCACCTGTGATGATTGGAAGCGGCTGGTTGAGATCTCACGCGAACAGGGCGGCGAAATTGAAATGCTTATCGAAGAATTGCGTCCATGGGCAGAGGAAAATTTCCGTAAAAACAAAATTTTTACGATCCTTGGAATTTAGGAGGAAGCTATGGAACTTTCATCATATTTTAAAAGCGTAATTGATCAGGATCACGCGTCGGTCGTGATCTGCGACCTCGATCACAAGATCATCTACATGAACCCCGCCGCCGTGAAGAAGTATCAGAAGCGCGGTCCCCTGCTCGGAAGCAGTCTGCTCGACTGTCACAACGAGCGATCCAACGAACTGATAAAGCAAGTTGTCGCATGGTTCGCGGAGGACATATCGCACAACAAGATCTACACCTTCCACAACGACAAGGAGAACCGCGACGTATACATGATAGCGCTGCGCGGCGAGGACGGAGAGCTTATCGGCTACTACGAAAAGCATGAATACCGCGACCGCGAAACGGCGAAAATGTACGACTTCACATAAAATAAAGCCGCCCAAACCGGGCGGCTTTTCCTGCTTATTAATGCCAGCTTGCCGATGTGATCGTGCTGTAGCCCTGCTCCGAGAGCATGGGCTTGGAAATGCGCCTTATCGTTTCTTCGGACAAGCACTTGTTCTCCGCGAACTCCGCGCCCGCCCTTGTGATATCCTTAAGATACCCGTCGCGCTGACGCTTTGCCATTTCCGATACGAAGATCTCTCCTTCGGGGCAAAGTATTGCGGTGTGTCTGCCGCCGCTTATCATCTCCAGCTGCTTTAACAGCGCGGGAAATACCGGCTCCGCCTCAACATAGCCGCAGGAGCTTATCACAACAAAACGCTTTTTCAGCATAGACTCATCACGCAGCTTGTGGAAGCACACATCGCTGTCCGAAACGCGATCCCCCATGTACGGCATCATAAACGGCAGACAGCGGTCTGTTACCGTTTTCATAGTGCCGGGCATTCCGAAAAAAAACAGAGGAAAGCTCTCTATCACGATATCAGCATCGGAGATCTTCCCGTAAATCGCCTGCATATCGTCTTGGATAACGCATTTCCCGTTTGTTTTCTTCCAACAGGAATAACACCCCGCACATGGCTTTATATTCAGCTTTGCAAGATGAACAAGCTCGATCTGAGTATCCGAAGGGAAGCCCTCAAGAAACGCCTTTGTTACATTGAGCGTGTTGGAGCGCTCCGCCTTGGGACTGCCGTTCAGAACCAATATCTTCATTCGTTCTCCCCCCATACTAATTCACGATCTGCGTATAGACATCTTTGCGGAAATCCCGTCTATACTACGATTGTAAATTAGTATCATACTGTTTCGCCAACCTCGCCGTCAGGCATTTCATCTTCGATCGGCGGAAGAGTGTTTATGCTGTAGAAATAGCGTTTCCCGCACGCGTGTATTACGCCCTCGCGGAAATATTCGCCGTCAAGCTCTGCGGATTTCAGATTGTCGAAAATATCCGAGCCGACGCGCTTTACATAAGCTTCGCGGCGCGTCCACGCGGTAAAAAATTCGGCTGATCTGTCGTGAGAGCTTTCAAAATCTGATAGCTCGGGAACATTCATAAACGTCTTCGCAAGCGTTGACATCTTTTCCTCGGAATAATCACGCGCGTGCTGAACGTCGCAGCCCACCGCCGCGCCTTCGCCTATAGCAAGAACGCACAAAGCGCAGCCGCCGCTGTGCGATACGCTGAAATCCAGCGTTGGATCGTCAATATACGGACGACCGTGCGAATCAAGAAGGATCGCCGTTTCAAGGCGGTCGATCCCGTTTTTCTGGAGCAGGCTGTCCAGCAGCAGAAAGCCGCTTGCGGAATCGCAGAACGCGCTGCCGCGCCGCTTGAGTATATCCTCAAAGTAATCCACGCATCTCGGATCGTAACAGATCCGCAGCTCCTCTATCCGGGTGCGAAGCCCGCCGCCCGTAACAATAGAGGCTGTGAAATCAATTCTCATAAACCGCACCCTTATCCATCGAGGTGAACAGCATACTGCCCTTAGCCTTAACAACGCCGTCCACGGAGATCACCGCCGAAAATTCGTATGCCCCACCGCCGCTCATAGTGCACTTTACCTCGATATTCAGCGTATCGCCGGGGATCACGGGCTTTAAGAACTTGAATTCCTTCACCTTCAGCAAAACGTACAGCTTGCCTTCCTCGTCCGCCGCGTTATCGGGAGCGATCACAAGGCTGCACAGCTGCGCCGCCGACTCGATCAGCAGCACGCCCGGCATTATCGGCGCTTCGGGGAAGTGACCGACAAAGTACGGCTCATTGACCGAAACGTTTTTTATCCCCACGGCGCGTACGTTTGGTTCAAGCTCCGTTACTCGCTCGATCATCTGAAACGGCGGGCGCTGCTTTATGCGCTTGTTGATCTCAAGAAGATTCATCATAAGCTGAGCCCTCCGTCCGCGATGATCACCTGTCCCGTAACGTAGTCAAACGCTTCGGAGCAGAGCATAGCAACAATGTCCGCGACACCCCTAGCTGAGCCGAATTTTCCCATGGGGATAGCCTTTATGTATTCGGCCTTTTTCTCCTCGGGGATAGCGTCCATCATCTCAGTCTCGATAAACCCGGGAGCCACTGCGTTTACGGTGATCCCGCGCGGAGCAAGCTCCTTGGCGAGCGTCGCGGTCATGGAATTTACCGCGCCCTTTGTGGCAGAGTACACGCCCTGACCCTCGACCGCAAGCACCGAGCTTACCGAGCTTACATTGATTATCTTGCCGTGCTTCTTGCTCATCATCTTGAGCGCCGCCTGCTGCGCGCAGTGAAAATATCCCTTTATGTTGATATCAAGACTGCGGCTGAGCGAATCCTCGTTGATCATCAGCAGATACGCGTCGTCAACCACGCCCGCGTTGTTGATCAGCACATCAAGCTGCCCGAACTCCTTCTGTACATCACGAAACATCTGCTGAACCGCCTTAAGATCCGCCGTATCCGCTTTGAAAGCAGCCGCGCGGCGTCCGAGCGCCTCGATCTCGGCAACGACCTCGGCAGCCTTCGCTTCATTTGAATTATAGTTCACCGCAACATCATAGCCGCACTCCGCAAGCCGCACCGCGCATGCTCTTCCGATACCGCGCGAAGCCCCTGTAACAAGCGCAACTTTTGTCTGAATTTCACCCATAAGATCTCCTGTAAAACATCCATGATTTCAACGGAAATACGGCGCTTTATTCCGGCTGTTTTTCAGCCGTGTTTTTCGCCGTATTTTCATCGAATAATATAACAAATAATTCTTTTGTTTAAGCCAAAATACTGACTTTGTGCAAGCTGTTTTATTCGCGTGTTATCAAGCCTGTTTCCACGCGGATTTCAGGCTTGATTTTCAACGTTTTTACTCGGCTTTTTTCAGCACTACAGCGGAGTACTGTCCGCCTACGCCGAACGAAGCCGCGAGAACATACTTATACTTGCCCTCGGCGATCAGTTTTGCGGCAGCTGCCGCCTGCTCCGTGCTTGCCGCGGCACGAGATTCTCCGATCTCACTCTTGACATCGACAACGGGAATATCGCCGAACAGCTCATTGTACGCGTTCTTTTCAAGCTCGTCAACCGCGGGAACGCCGTTTGCGAAGCCGCATACCGCTTCAATATCCTTTGCCGAGATACCCGCCGCCCTGCACGCTTCCTCACAGACCGCTTTCAGCGCGCTCTCCGAACCGGTGATCTTGCCGAAATCAACGCTCTTGTGCGTGCACGCCCAGCCCGCAAGCTCAGCGTACTTTTTCGCGCCGCGTGCGGAAGCACTGTGCTCGTTCTCGAGTATCAGTGAAACCGAACCCTCGCCAAGCCCGTCCTTCAGCAGACCGAGCGTATTATAAAGATATCCCGTGATATCCGTATTTTCATCCGTGCCCGAGGCTACCATGATCTTCTCGTCGCCGTTTCTGAGAACATCGGCGGCGTAGCAAAGGCTCTGCAAGCCCGCCTGAACGCTGTTCGCGTTGGTAACGTTGTAGCCTTTGATGCCCGCGAATATACTGAAATATCCGCCCGCCGCATTGTAGACGGTATTCGGGAACGAGAACGCCGAGCCGCTTGCCGTGCCGTTCTCGATAACGTTCTTTTGGAATCCGACGATCTCAGTCAGAGGTCCGTCCGCCGTTCCGATAATAATACCGATATCGGCGGCGTTGTTGTCGGATACCGTGATACCCGCGTCAGCAAGCGCTCTCATGCCGCTGATAAGCTGGAGCTGAGAGAACCTATCCAACTTGCGGTAGAACGCCATCTTTATTCCGTGCTCCTTATAATCGTCCGAGGAGATCTCACAGCGCGGCTTTCCGAGCAGCTCACCAATACCCGTCACAAATATCCTGTCGGAATTCGTGCGGTCGGGGATCTCGCGCGGCTCCTTAGCAAACACGATAGACGCGTTGTTTCCGCCGAACGCAAATGAGTTGGAGGCCGCGAAATTTACCTTTTTCTCGCGCTTGGTGTTCGGAACAAAATCGAAATCGCCCGCCTTTTCTTTGAGCGTTTCGAGGTTTTCCTCCGTATATCCGATAGTCGGGGGAATAACGTCCTCACATACCGCCTTGACCGTCAGAACCGCTTCAATAGAGCCTGCCGCGCCCAGACAGTGTCCTGTCATGGACTTGGTGGAGCTTACCGAAAGATGATCGTTCCCGTCGAAAATCGTGTGCAGTGACAAAAACTCCGCTTCGTCATTCTTCGCGGTGCCGGTGCCGTGCGCGTTGATATAGTCGATATCCGACGGCTCCAGACCCGAATTCGCGACAGCGCGGCTGATAGCCAGCATCTGTCCCTTGCCCTCGGGATCGGGAGCGGTAATGTGATGAGCGTCGGAGGAAACGCCGCTGCCCAACACCTCACAGTAGATCTTCGCGCCGCGAGCCTTAGCGTGCTCGTAGCTCTCGATTATCAGCACGCCCGCTCCCTCGCCGAGCGTAATGCCGCCCGAACGGTTGAACGGTGAGCAGCCGTCCGCGTCAAGCGCGTGAAGCGCGTGGAATCCCGCGAACGCAAGCGAAGTGAAGCTGTCGGAACCTCCCGCGACAAACGCATCCGCCTTGCCCGCGCGGATAAGATCCGCGGCGTATGCCAGGCTGATGGTTCCCGCGGCACAGGCATTCACCACGTTTGCGGTAACGCCGTTCAGTCCGAAGTGCTTTGCCACATTGTTTGCAATGGCCGCAGCGGGCATTTTCAGCACGTCCTCCGCAACAGCAGCGCCGTTCTTTTCGGCTGTATAGTACACGTCAATGGAAGCCGCACCGCCGACACAGTTGCCGACGATAACGCCTATTTTATCGGAATTGCTGTCGTTGACGGTGTACCCCGCATCGTTCAGCGCTTCTCCCGCGGCCTTTATGCACAGCAAGGAAGAACGGTCAAAGTTCTCATCGGACAGCTCCTTTGAGGGAATGTCCACCTCCGCGCCGACGTTCGCGTAGCAGTTATCGGTGTTTACGGAATTCACCTTGCGGATCCCCGAAACGCCGTTTACAGCGGCATTCCAGCACTCGTTAACGTTTCCGCCGAGAGCGCAGACCAGTCCCAGACCCGTAACGACAACTCGTCTGTTATTTCCCACTATCACTCACCCCGGTGCTCTTCAACATACTTCGCGAGAGTTTCGATAGACTTGAAGTTCTCTCTCGCCGCGCCTGTCATCTGTACTCCGAACAGGCTGTCGATACCCGCGATGATCTCGATGGAGTCGATGGAATCCAGACCGATATCGTCGCCGAACAGCTCGGAATCGAACTCCAGCTCGTCCTCGGGAATACGCAGATTCTCAACCAGCATTGCCTTGATCTTCTCACAAATTTCGGTATTCATAGCTTTATTCTCCTTGATGTTGATAATATATTACGGCAAGAGCCGTCACTTACTGTTAAATCCCGCTGTTTCCTCGGGAAGATACGTCCCGCAGTCGCCGAAACGTCTTAAAAGACTGCCGTACAGCTGCCATACCTCGCCGCGCGACTTCTCTATAAGCTGACGCGCGTATTTGCTGTGGCGCATATCCTCGGGGCAGCGACTCTCGATAGGCTCTCCTATCAGGATCTTCTGCCTCATCCCGAACACGGAGGAATATGTACCGTACACCGCGCACGGCACTATCGGAACGCCCGTTTTCGCGGAGATCAGCGCCGCGCCGGGCTTGAATTCTCCGAGCCTTCCGTCCCGCGACAGCCCCCCCTCGGGGAATATCATCAGACTGCCGCCGTTCTTCACTATCCTTTCGGATATCTCAAACCATTCGCCGTCAGGCTCGTCCAGGCTTATCGGAACAGTCCTGCACCACGCGATAAACTTGCCCGTCCGCTTCTTCTCATACCATGACCGCTTCACCAGCACCCACGGCTTATAGCGCCACAAGACAGCTCCGCAGAACGCGCCGTCAAAATGGTGCGTATGATTCGCCACATAAACGCAGGGCAGACCCTTCAGACGCTTTTTCAGCGTTTTATTCGCGTATATGATCTTCGGACGGAACAGAAAATATACCGTCCAGGTTATCAGCATTTGCCAGAACCTGCCCCACAGGCTCTGCTTACCGGGAGATCCGGCCAATTCAACCCGCCCCTTTATTTAAAAGAATTTCAAAATACACGTCACCACGGCACGCTGCGCTTAGCCGTGCTGACGGTACCGGTCAAAATTTTTCTTGAGAAAAATTTTGACCTTTTTGAAATTCCTGCGTATTTTAAATGTTGATCTTGCCACAGTTTCTTTGTCGCAAATTTAAAGTGTTGTTCTTAGCTATAATGCTTTTGCCGCGTGAAAAAAGCCTCAACGGCAATGTTACCGCCAACATTAAATATTATAGTACAAACGGCGGTTTTTTTCAATGGACAAATAAGCTACACTTTGTCCCTTATTGTCCATCTTGACGCTTTTTGTGGTTCTTTTATGCTTTTTTCTCCGATTTTAACAATTTTTTAAATGAATAAGGTCTATGTTCGTTATTTTGCATAAAGTTTGTTAATTTTTATTAATATTATTGATACCGGCTATAGATTCACACGCAAAGATCATTGTGACAAAAACGGCGCAAAGCTCCCAAGCCAAGATCAACGTGTCAAAAGTGTCACAAAGCACTAAAGCCAAGATCAACAGTCTAAACGCGCAGGAGAAATTTCAAAAAGCAGTCCAGAACGGAGAAGCGGAACGAAGTGAAGCGGAGCCGAGCGGGGCTGGCTAGGGCAGAGCAAAGCTCTGCCCGCTTTTGAAATTTCTTTTAGATAAACAGCCCTTTGTCAACATTATAAAACCAGCTTAGATCGACGTGACAAAACCGTTACAAGCCCAGATCAACGTGAAAAACGGCAAAACTTTACTCCAGCTCCAGATCCTGAACAAGGCGCGAGACCTCCGCACGGCTGATCAGTCGGATTCCTTTTCTGATAAGCTCCGCGTCGGACGGATACAGCGAGCTTATCGGCGTTTTGTAGACTGCCAGAGGCTCGTCCGTACCCTCTTCCATCAAAGCGATCTTACCGTTATATTCCTTCAGCACAAAGCATACCGCGTCGGCGGACGCGTCCGCGAGCCTTATAGTCTGTGCCGTCAGAAGCAGCGCAGCCGCCAGCGCTATGTGTTTTCCGAATTTTTTCATTGATGATCCCTCCTTGAAAAATGTAATAATATTGTTATTGGTCAAGGAGAAATTATTCCGGATATGTCGAATTATGTTTTGCTCTTCCGCGTTCCCGCCAACAGGATCGCGCACATTATCAGCACGCACAGTGACAGCACCGCATTCTTCGAGAACGGCTCCGAAACGGCGTTAGGAGCCATTACCGGGATCTCTGCCGCCGCGAATTCCCGTGAAAACGGCATTGCGATCAGCGCCGAAAGCGCCGCGCCCCCCGCCCTCGAAACAAAGAATCTTCCAAGCGGGATCCCCTTTGCAAGCGACTTTATCTGCAAATGCACACATACTCCCCCGAAGCTCAGCAGCGCGGCGCACAGCGGCATTGCGTACCGTGTCGGAAGCACGCCATTTATGCGTGTGACCTCCATCATCGCGGGGAATATCTCGGCGCTGCCGAACAGCTTTTCAAACAGCATAAACACGCCGACTTGTCTTAGTATCGCGGTTATAGCCGAAAACCCGACTATCATCACGCATACTGTGAACATCACCCTCGCGCTGCCCGTAACGGACGACAGGAACGCATCCGCGGACAGATCGAACCGCTCGTCCGAACTTGTGAGCTTAATTTCCCCGCCCGCGCGAACCGCCGCCGCGACCAGCAGCGACGAGAAAAAGCATGCCGCAAACAGCACAAGTCCCGCGCCGATGCTTTGAAACACGCACATTCCCGCGATCCCCACCACGAACGACGGCCCGCTCCCAAAACAGCAGCATAACATTCTCCCGGCGTCCTTTGCGGAAAGTCTGCCCTCAGCAACAAGCTCCGACAGGAGACGCGCGCCCACGGGATATCCGCCGATATTCGCGAGAACGAACACCGCACACAACTCCTCGTCCATTCTCAGGAGCTTGGACATGGGAAAAGTCAGCGGACGCAGCGCAACGCGGTATAAGCCGCTTTTCTGCAAGTATATCGACAGTGCCGTAAACGCGAAAAGCGACGGAACTATCACATTAAGGCAATCCATGACCGCCCCGCCGACCGCCTCGGAAACCACCTTCGGCTCCGCTATCAGAAACACAGCGAATACCGCCAATACAATTGAGATCAAATACTTCATAATCACATACACCACATTTCAGCTGTCGGTCGAATTAACTCCCGCCACTCCGCCTGCCGTCCCGAAGAATACGCACAGCAGGGGTTTTATCAGCATCATTATGCTTCCTAATTGCCCGAAGATCACCGACAAAATCAGCGGAACCGCCGAGAACATCAGCCCGCAGAGTGCGCCCGTGCGCATCCCGTCCCGATGACGCAGCATTCCGGCGATCCTGCCGCACACAAAGCTCCCGAGCGACAGCGCGATCACAGAAGCCGCACCCGCCGACCTTCCCGCTGAGTCCGAAAACGACAGCACCACGGCGGAAGCAATACTTATCAACAGCGTTGTCGCGCACCCTACCGCCATTCCGGCAAGGTACGGCACATATCGTGAATTGATCTTCTTTTTCCGCATATTAGCTCCTTATCTGAAAAGAATTTCAAAATTCTCAATTGACCGCATTATGCTTCGCAAAACGCTCACGCTCCTCTCCGCTTGCGCTCCGTTACGCTTAGCCGTCAAGTACGAACCGGTCGAAAAAAATTTTTTTAATTTTTTCGACCTTTTTGAAATTCCTGCATCCTTATCGTGTTGATCTTGGCAAAGAAATCGCATTTATAGCATTGATCTGACCGGTTAGACTAAATGAATCTGACCCTATTTGCACAGATGCGCAAACAATCGCCGGGCACTGAACTAACCTTTGGATCTGCCTGTCGGCAATGTTCATTATATTACAGAGAGCCGAACTTGTCAAGCATTTTACATCAACATAATACCAAACAGTACAAATTAAGCGCTCCCCACACGGCACACTTAATTATATGCTGCAGCATCTGTTCGGAGAACAAGCCTTTGGAAAATCTCCCGCATATATGAAAAAACTGTAAAAAGCTCATTCCGGGCAGGTATTAATACACACATGTTCATTTTTACAGCTTGATAACGACACTTGTCATATTTCACTAAATTTTTTAAAAAAATTTGAGAATTCTATTGCAAATTCCAAAAAATTGTGATACAATATAAGGTGTAATATTCAAGGCTTGTATACTACAGGCTCTTGATGTATGATCGGGACGAGGAATATTCAGCTGTTCTGTTGTCCCTGAAATTTTGATTCACACAGGAGGAAAAACCAATGGCAAGAGAAAAGCTTACGATGGACGGTAACAACGCCGCGGGTCATGTGTCCTATGCGTTCACCGATCTGGCAGCCATTTACCCCATCACCCCGTCTTCCGTTATGGCGGAAGTCACCGATTCCTGGGCTACCGCAGGAAGAAAGAATATCTTCGGCGAGCAGGTTAAAGTCGTAGAGATGCAGTCCGAGGCAGGCGCTGCGGGCGCTGTTCACGGCTCGCTCTCCGCAGGTGCGCTCACCACGACCTACACCGCTTCCCAGGGCTTGCTTCTGATGATCCCCAATATGTATAAGATAGCGGGCGAGCTGCTCCCGAACGTTATCCATGTATCCGCTCGTGCGCTGGCTTCTCACGCGCTGTCGATCTTCGGCGACCACAGCGACGTTTACGCTTGCCGCCAGACCGGTTACGCTATGCTCTGCTCCACCAACCCTCAGGAGGTTATGGATCTGGGCGCTGTAGCTCACCTTTCCACCATTAAGGGCAGAGTTCCTTTCCTGCACTTCTTCGACGGCTTCAGAACCTCTCACGAGATCCAGAAGATCGAGGTCTGGGACTACGACACTCTCGCAAAGATGGTTGACTGGGATTCCATTCAGGCATTCCGCGACAGAGCGCTCAACCCCGAGCACCCCGTTCTTCACGGTACTGCTCAGAACCCGGATATCTTCTTCCAGGCACGTGAGGCTTGCAACAAGTACTACAATGAGATCCCGAACGTTGTTACCGAGTACATGAACAAGGTAAATGCGGAGATCGGCACCGATTACAAGCTGTTCAACTACTACGGCGCTCCCGACGCGGAAGAAGTAATCGTAGCAATGGGCTCCGTTTGCGACACTATCGAAGAGACTATCGACTTCATGCTCAAGCAGGGTCGCAAGGTTGGTCTCGTTAAGGTTCGTCTGTACAGACCGTTTGTTTCTTCCGCTCTGGTTGACGCTATCCCGTCTACCGTTAAGAAGATCAGCGTTCTTGACAGAACCAAGGAGCCGGGTTCTCTCGGCGAGCCGCTGTACCTCGATGTAGTAGCAGCTCTCAAGAAGGAGAACAAGTTCCAAGATGTTCCTGTATTCACCGGTCGTTACGGTCTCGGTTCCAAGGACTGCAACCCGGCACAGATCATCGCAGTTTACAACAACAAGGACAAGGCAGTATTCACTCTCGGTATCGAGGATGACGTTACCAAGTTGTCTCTCCCGATCGTTGAGAACCCGAACACTACTCCCGAAGGCACTACCTGCTGCAAGTTCTGGGGTCTCGGTTCCGACGGTACCGTTGGTGCGAACAAGAACTCCATCAAGATCATCGGCGACCACACCGATATGTACGCTCAGGCTTACTTCGCATACGACTCCAAGAAGTCCGGCGGCGTAACTATCTCTCATCTGAGATTCGGTAAGTCCCCGATCAAGTCAACATACTTCGTAAACAAGGCAAACTTCGTTGCCTGCCACAACCCGTCTTACATCGATAAGTACGATATGGTTGAGGACGTTATCCCGGGCGGCTCGTTCCTGCTGAACTGCCAGTGGACAGTAGACGAGCTTGACGAAAAGCTCCCTGCTCCCGTAAAGGCATACATCGCAAAGAACAACATCAACTTCTATATTATTAACGCTATCAAGGTAGCTAAGGAGATCGGTCTGGGCAACAAGACCAACACCGTTCTTCAGTCGGCATTCTTCTCGATCGCTAACATCATTCCCGCGAATGACGCTATCGAGTATATGAAGAAGGCTGCTTACAAGTCGTTCGCTAAGAAGGGCGACGATATCGTAAACATGAACTACGCCGCTATCGAAAAGGGCGCAGGCGAGGTCATCAAGGTTGACGTTCCCGCTTCTTGGGCTAACTGCACCGGTGAGCTTTCTCATCCGAAGTTCGAGCAGGGCGAGGGCGACAGCAAGTTCCTCATCGACTTCGTAAACAACATTCAGGTTCCCGTAAACGCACAGCGCGGCGACAAGCTCCCTGTATCTACTTTCGTAGACATCGCAGACGGCACATTCCCGCAGGGCTCCGCTGCATTCGAGAAGCGCGGTATCGCGGTTGATGTTCCCGAGTGGATCCCCGAGAACTGCATCCAGTGTAATCAGTGCGCATTCGTTTGCCCGCACGCTGTTATCCGTCCGTTCGCTATGAACGACGCTGAGGCTTCCGCTGCACCCGCAGCTACCAAGTCCAAGGCTATGACAGGCGTTGACGGCTTGAAGTACACCATGGCGATCTCCACTCTTGACTGCACAGGCTGCGGCGTTTGCGCAAACATCTGCCCGGCAGGCGCAAAGGACAAGAGCAAGAGCGCTCTCGTTATGAAGCCCATCGATTCTCAGATGGATCAGCAGGAAGTATTCAATTATGCTGTTAAGAAGGTTTCCGAGAAGGACGAGGTTCGCGCTAAGTTCGCTGAGAACACTGTAAAGGGTTCGCAGTTCAACCAGCCGTTGCTCGAATTCTCCGGCGCATGCGCAGGCTGTGGCGAAACTCCGTATGCTAAGCTGATCACTCAGCTCTTCGGCGACAGAATGTATATCGCAAACGCAACAGGCTGCTCCTCTATCTGGGCAGGTTCCGAGCCCTCCACTCCGTACACCACCAACAAGGCAGGTCACGGACCCGCTTGGGCTAACTCCCTCTTCGAGGACAACGCGGAGTTCGGTCTCGGTATGTTCCTCGCTCAGGATACTCTCCGTACCAGAGCACAAGGCAAGCTCAAGGAGATCGCCGCTATGGACGGTCACGAGAAGGCTAAGGGTCTCATCGACGAGTACTTCAAGACCGTAAACGACGGCAAGGCAAACGCTGTTGCTACCAAGAACCTTGTTGAGGCGTTCGAGAACTGCCAGTGCGCTAACGAGCCCGCAGTCAAGGAAGTATTGAAGCTCAAGAACTACCTCTCCAAGAAGAGCCAGTGGATCTTCGGCGGCGACGGCTGGGCTTACGATATCGGCTACGGCGGACTTGATCACGTTATCGCTTCCGGCAAGAACGTAAACATCTTCGTATTCGATACCGAGGTTTATTCCAACACCGGCGGTCAGGCTTCCAAGGCTACCAACGTAGGCGCGGTTGCTCAGTTCGCGGCAGGCGGTAAGGACGTTAAGAAGAAGGATCTCGCAGGCATCGCAATGAGCTACGGCTATGTATACGTCGCTCAGATCAGCATGGGCGCAGACAAGGCACAGTGCCTGAAGGCTATTGCCGAGGCTGAGGCTTATGACGGTCCTTCCCTGATCATCGCATACGCTCCGTGTATCAACCACGGTATCAAGGGCGGTCTGACCATCGCTCAGCAGGTTGAGAAGGAAGCTGTAGAGGCGGGTTACTGGCACCTGTTCCGCTTCAATCCCGCTCTCGCTGACGAAGGCAAGTCTCCGTTCTCGCTCGACAGCAAGGCTCCGACCGGCGACTACAAGGCATTCATGATGAGAGAGGTTCGTTACAACTCGCTCATGCGTGCTAACAAGGAAAGAGCTGAGGTTCTGTTCGACAAGGCAGTTGCAAACGCAAAGGCTAAGTACGATCACCTTGTTGAAATGCAGAATATGTACAAGGCAGAGTTCGAGAAGTAATTTCCGGATAATACCTTAACCGAATAACCCAATCCCCCGACAGCAATGCCGGGGGATTTTCTTGTTTCGCATCCCGCCCCCGCTCCTTACCAAACGGCATTTCTCCGGGAAAAATTACAAAATTGTAATGGAATTGTAATGCAATAGTAATTTTTATGTGTTATGATATAAAAAACAAAAGGAAAGAGAACCGCCGAAACGCGCGGTAAATACACATGATCGTACAAGCCGGTCAAGGAGGACAGATCAATGGAACTTTTAAAAATCGAAAATTTATGCAAGACTTACGGCAAGGGAGAAAACGAGGTAAGGGCGCTGGATGACATTTCGTTTATCGTGCCCAAAGGGCAAATGGCGGCAATAATAGGTCCGTCCGGCTCGGGAAAATCAACGCTTCTGCACATTCTGGGCGGAGTTGACCGCCCCACTTCGGGAAAGGTGTTTCTCGACGGACAGGACGTTTACAAGCAGAACAATCACAATCTCGCCGTATTCCGCCGCCGTCAGGTAGGACTTATCTATCAGTTTTACAACCTCATACCCGTGCTCAACGCGGAGGAAAATATCACGCTGCCCATGATAATGGACGGCAGAACTCCGAAGCTCGAGCAGCTCTATGATATGCTGAAAATGCTGGATCTCGTCGAGCGGCGGCATCATCTTCCGTCTCAGCTTTCGGGAGGACAGCAGCAGCGCGTCTCGATAGGGAGGGCGCTTTTCAACTCGCCCGGCGTGATCTTAGCGGACGAACCTACTGGAAATCTCGACAGCAAAAACAGCGCCGAGATAATCGCGCTGCTGAGAAAATCGAACCGTGAGATGGATCAGACCATGCTGATAATCACCCATGATGAAAACATTGCCCTTCAATGCGACAGGATCATCACGCTGAGCGACGGAAAGATCGTCAGCGACAAGCTGACAGGGCAGTCCGGAATGCTTGACGATAGGAGGCAGGACGATGTTTGAGAGAATGCTCGCGAAAAAATACATCCTCGCGCAGAAGCGCCACTCCGCGCTTACCGTATGCAGCATAGTGATCGCCATCGCGCTGATCGTAATGCTGTTTACCATGTTTTCCACAGTAATGGGGATCATGCGCAATATCGCTTATTCCGAAGGGGATTATCATATCATGGTAGTCGGAATTGAACACGGGGCAAATAATATAGATAAAGAGCTATGCGATACTATCACGGAAGCATTGAGTGAATACGGTACATGTACGCCGGAAGAAACGTTCATTGACGGAAAGGTTTATTACAATATAAAACTGATGCTGAACAAAAGCATAGACAGCGCAAACCTGTTTATGAACCGTATTGCCGCAAAAACGAATGTCAAGGACTTCTATTTCTACACAAACGATATGCTTATTTTCTGCGATCTGAAGGATGCCAAAGCGGGAATGAATATGTCGATGATCATTGCGTTGTTCTATGTGGTCGTGCTGGTTCTTATAATCATGCTGAGACTGATCATAGACACAGCCTTTGAGATCTCGTCAAAGGAGCGCGAGCGGCAGTTCGGCGTTCTCCAGTCTATCGGCGCTACCCCGAAACAGATCGTCCGAATAATGACCCATGAGGGACTTATGCTGTCCGCAGTTGGGATACCGCTCGGAACAGCTGTCGGCATAGGTCTCGGATATCTGGTATACCGCGCGGTGCTCGGCACGGGACTTATGGATCTGTACCTCACCCCGTCAAGGGCGGCTGAGCTCGTACACTTCTCCGTCAGTCCGTGGCTTACGTTACTGGGCATTGTCACGGGATTGGTCTGGGTGCTGCTTTCCGCTTACGGAACGGGAATGAGAGTTATAAAAATGAGCCCTGTTCAGGCGATCAGCCAACGCGCGGGCACAGTAAGGAAGGTACACCGCGCGTCTCTGTTCGGAAAGCTGTTCGGCTGGACGGGAAAGCTGGCTTCACGCAATAATATGCGCCAGCCGAAGCGCTTCATCGCTACCGTGGTATCGCTCACGCTGTCGATAGCGATCTTCTCGGCAGTCACCGTGGTGGTAAACGACCTGAGCGGCGCTATTGACGATCACTACGCCGAGAGAGCCGGTCTGCCAGATATCACTGTTTATGCTCCTTACTACGATAACGATCCGCTAGCCGCCTGCAAAGAGTTCAGGAAGATCGAAGAAAGCGGTCTGTTCAGCGAAATTCATTTTAATTTATCGTTTTACGGGGGTATGAAAAACACCGATCCTATGAGTGACAAAACTTTCAATGGCAGTATCGATCTTGTTTTTTACAACAGAGATGATTATGACCTGAGATTCAACGGTCACCCGACGATATCCTATGATGAGCTTACCGCAAGCGGCGGATACATTATCAGCAAGGATGCCGCGGATATTCTCGGCTCCGAAAAAAGCGTCACAGTCAGCTTCAGTGAAAGAACGCCTATACTTTACAGCGAAGAAGAATACAACGCCCTCACGCCCAAGGAACAGGAAAAATTCAATGGCAAACAGATAATAAACGGCGTAACAAGCTATACGTATTACCCGGAATATACTGTTGATTTTGACATTTACGGCACAACAGACGAAAGCTACCTGCACCTGACGGGAACCGTAGATCAATACGAAAACGGCGCTTATCTGCTGCTTGAAAGATCCAGGACGACAGGACTTGACGATATATACTGCCTCATTGCCGAGGATGCCGACTACTACGAGGTCATAAACTTTCTGGAGCGGAACGATATGACTTATAACGACAGCACCGCGGAAAACCGCCGTATTCACGCGCTGCTGACCTCCGCGAATATCGTAGCCGCGTTCCTGAGTGTATTGATCGCGCTTATCGCTGTAGTCAATATGGTGAATATCCTCGCAACCGGGATCCTGAACCGCCGCGCGGAGCTTGCGGCTCTGCAGTGCGTGGGAATGACCGAAAAGGAGCTTCGCAAAATGACCGTGATCGAGTGCCTGCAATACGCGCTGACATCGGGTATCGCGGCGGTAGCGGTATGCGAGCTTATGATGCTGCTCACGGAAAAAATGCTGCATATCGTGCTCGGGGAGGAAATGCAGCGGCTGGAGGTGTTCATCAACTATGCCCAGCCGCTCCCGATAATCGCGGCAGCCGCGCTCTGCGCGTTTGCGGTCGCGCTCGCGGCTTCGTTCACCGCCCAGCGGACAATGAAAAAAACCTCGCTCGTGGAGCAGATACGCTCGGTAGAATAAAAGAAACGCGCCCGGCTCTTTTCCGGGCGCGTTTTACATACAAAAACTAACTACTAACAACAATTCTCTAACAACTATCTGTATATTCTTATTTCAAATTCCGCGCCGAGCGGCGGAGCGTTTCGCACTTGAAGGCTGCCGTTATGCAGCGCGATAATTTTTCGGGCGAACGCAAGCCCTATCCCATAGCCGTTTTTGTTGAACTCGGAGCCGCGGTAAAATCTCTCGAAAACGTGCGGAAGCTCCTGCTCCGAAATTCCGCTTCCGCTGTCGGTAACGGTGATCCCCGTGTAGATCGCGTTTTCGGCGGCGGATATCCTGATAGTTCCGCCTTCTGGGGTGTGCTCCATACAGTTTTTCAAAACATTAACGACCGCCTCGGTGCAGTACTGTCTGTCGCCGCTGAAAACCGGGCTGCCCTCGATCTCGGTGCGCACTGTGATATTTTTCAGTTCGATTGAGATCGAAAGCGGCTCGAGAGCGTCCTTGATAAGTTCTTTGACGGAAATTTCCTCCGTTCTGAACTCGACCGCACCCGCTTCAAGCCGGGAAAGATTCAGCATAGTTTCAAGCATCCACTGCATTCTCGACAGCAGCCTGTAAAGCTCACGGGTATGCTCCGCGCGTTCGCGGGCAGGCAGCCCGGGATCCCGCAGCAGGCCAAGAACAAGCAGCATTGCCGTAAGAGGTGTGCGCAGCTGGTGAGACATATCCTCCAGCGCTTCCTTCATAAACTGCTTGTCCATGTGCAGCGCGGAATTCTGCTCGCGCAGGCGCACTGTCATCTTGCGTATCTCATCGGACAGTATGCTGAGCTCGCCCTCGCTGTATTCGCTGAGATCCACCATATCCGATCCGCGAAGTATATCATCTATGTTATTGCAGAGCTTCATGATCTTTTCATTGCGCTTTGACAGCGGCACAAATTGTATGAGCAGAATAACAGCCGCCGCGGCGAGCAGCACGAACGCCGCGGGAACGCTGAAAAAAAGACAGCCACCAAAGCCTATTGCAGCAGCCCCCAGCTGGCAGAAAAACGAAGCACGTATCTCGGGACTGCGCATTATATTCATAACATTCATTCGTCCACCGCCTTATAACCCAACCCACGCACGGTTTTAAGTATGCGCGGATCCGTCGGATCGTCCTCTATCTTGTCGCGGATACGCTTGATGTAAACGTTGAGCGTGTTGTCCTCTACAAACTCTCCCGAGATGGTCCACAGCTCGTCCGCGATCCTGTCACGCGAAAGCAGTATCCCCTTATTGGTGAAGAACAGCAGCAGAAGCCGGTATTCCAGCGCGGACATCGAAAGCTCCGCACCGTCTTTTGTGACGATCCCCTTTACGGGATCGATACAGATGTTTCCGCATCGGAGCGCAGCCGGCATTGAAGCTCCGTGCTTTCGCATGGCGTTTTTGATACGCGCCACAAGCTCGCGCGGACGAAACGGCTTGCTGATATAATCGTCCGCTCCGGCTTCAAAGCCCGCGACGGTGCAGGCTTCATCGGCGGACGCGGTAAGAAATATCACAGGAACATCGCTCTTTTCCCTTATCCTTGAGCAGATCGAAAAACCGTTCCCGTCATCCAGAGACAGATCGAGCAGAACGCAGCCGAATTCCCCGTTACCGAACGCCGCAATTCCGTCGGTCTTGCCGAAAGCGTGCGTAACGGAAAAATCCTCGGTCTTGAGATACTTCACCAGATTTTCGGCAAGCGCTCTGTCGTCCTCCACAAGCAAAATATTAGCTGACATGATATCCTCCGTTAAAGGCAGTGTTTTGAAGATCTTCAATTATATTATACTATGAATGGCGGATTTTTTCAAGTGATCTGAAGAAAGATACGCCGATTAAACGCGTAAAAGCCGCCGTATCGAAAAAAATTTTTCTGGAGCTGTGACCAAACGCGTTTTTTCCGCGACAATATAAGCAGAGAAGCAAAGCGTTCACTGATCATTTTGACCTCGAGTATGAGTATATCGGGCTTAATGACGGCACACAAGCGAAGCTACACCGCTCGGTATCCGGAGATTATATATATCGCCGAGTTTGAGCACGGCGGCGCGTATTATGCGTTCAAGACGGGCGTTGACCGAAGCGGCGTGTTCCGGATACCGGCAGATCTCGGAATTCTTGACGCATAAAATTTCCACGGATCTTGATTTTTTGAGTGAAAAATATGTGACCACTCCCATCTCGTCGGTGTCTATATAAACAGAGAACCAAAAACGCGTTTGATACTTATCCCGCTTAGAGTTTCCTATAAAAAGATAGGAAACTGTGCGGAAAGAGCCGCAATTATTTCAATAATCTAAAGCGGAATTAGTATGATACTTATACCGCTTAGAGTTTCCTTATAAAAAGATAGGAAACTGTGCGGAAAGAGCCGCAATTATTTCAATAATCTAAAGCGGGATTAGTATAATCTCTCAATAAAAGCAAGGAGGTTTGTCCTATGAACGACACCAAAGCAGCCGAACTGCGGTTTGACCGCCGCGAACGCAGCACAACATCAGAGCCGATCAAGGAGAAAACCGTTATGGACGACAAGGAAATAGTCGAGCTGCTGTACAACCGCGACGAGCGCGGCATAAAAGCCGCCCAGGATAAATTCTCAAAGCTCGTGAAAAACGTCTGCCGCGGCATACTCCGCTCGCCCGAGGAAGCCGAGCAGTGCGCGAACGACACCCTGCTCAGGCTCTGGGAAGCTATTCCGCCCGACCGTCCCGAGAACCTCACGGGCTACATCTGCAAGATCGCGCGGCGGCTGACTTTGAATCAACTGCGCTACAACACCGCGAAAATGCGAAATTCCGATCTGCTCACCGAGCTTGACGAGTGTATACCTTCCGACTGTTCGGTGGAAAAGCAGGCGGAGCTGTCCGAGCTTACCGAGGTGCTGAACGTGTGGCTGCGCAGTCTGCCCGAGAAGCAGCAGACGCTGTTCACCCTGCGTTACTTCTACGCATACGGCGTTAAGGAAGCCGCAAAAGCCTGCGGCATGAGCAAGACCGCCGCGACTACCGCGCTTATGCGCCTCAGAGACTCACTTAAGCAATATCTGACCGAGAGGGGAGTTTATTATGACTAAACATATCCAATTATTCAAAGCAATAGGCAATATTGACGACGATATAGCGGCGAACGCTATCGAAGCCGCTCAGCACAAGCGTAAGCCGCTGAAGCTGATAATAATCGGAACGATAGTGGCAGCGGCGGTTATCGTAATGGGCTGCGCCACAGTCATAAGGAGCAGTCTCATGTTTGACGACAAGCCGGTTCTGGAATTCAACTATTATCCGCTGACACAAGCGCATATTCCCACTGTCGATGAACTTAAAGAGCTCGGCACTGTAACAGACGGAAAGTACTACTCGGGCAGCTATACGCTGACCGCCCTTCCTTCGGAGCTGTTCGCGTGTTTCAATGTTGCTCCGCTTATGAACGCCGAATTTTTCAGCGAGGAGAGGTCGGAATTGACCGTCAAACCTTACTCTACACAAACGATATTGCAATACACGCTTACGGACAAAAACTCCAACAAGCCGATCAATTTCGAGATACAGTTCCACAGCGAGGGCGAAGATTCTTTCAGCATGGGCTACCAGCTATTGGGCGATGGAAAAGCGACAGATATGTTCAGCCACTATGAATTTATCACCCTCTCGGACGGCTCTCAGGCGCTTGCAGCGGACAGATATCTGCATGGATATGAATATTACACTGCCGAAGCGGTGCTTTGCTATAACGGTATCGGCTACCGGATAAATGCCCGGAACGTTGACATCAATGAAATGAAGCAGATACTCGCAAACCTCGGAGCAATGTAAAAGAAGTTCCCCGACTGAAAAAGTCGGGGAATTTTTTGCTGTTATGTGACAAAAGCCGCCCAACTCGTGACTATATTAACAGAACATCGA
>JAIEDJ010000305.1 GCA_029068025.1 Oscillospiraceae bacterium
ATGCAGTATATTGAGGATATGGAGGATTATGTTGCTGAAAGCGGCTCCAATCCTTGAATCGAAAGGTATGAAATGTTATCAAGCGAAACAAAGTCAGCTTTGTACAGCTGTATTATCAAACAATTTCCCGATGCGGGGCTTTACCGCATATCGAGGATAGGTGAATGGCTGCATACTAACGGCTATTCTTACGGAAACCTGGGGTATGGTTCCTTTCGCGCTCTTGCGGAGGATTTTCCCGAGATGTTTTCATTCCAGGACGACAACAACGACGAATTTATTGAAATCAAGAAATGGCAGGCCGGTGAAAAAGATATGTATGGAAATTATGAAACTAATCACCCCGCAGACAGCTTCTTCGGTAAGGGGAATATCATTTTAAACGATGATATTATCGAAATGTCGCAGCGCTCGCTTTACGCGCTTACCAAAATTCTCGGAAACGGCTACACCGTTCAGCAGATGAAGCAGGAGATCTATGAAAAGTTTGACGAGGCAAAGGAGAACAACAAGCTCGATTTCTTCGGGGAACGCTATACGTTCCCGATAGATTACTGCCGTGACGGTATGCTGGTGAACGGTATCATTACCAAAAATATCAGCCCTTACGGCAAGAGCCTTTATTTTTCTTTTGACAAGACACAGATCCAGCGTCCAGCGTATGAAGATGAAGAGGAGCGCAAGGTTCCTGTCGGAGGCCCTGTTCCAAAGGAAGATGTCGACAGAGTTTACAAGCTGTTGACGGAGAATTTTGAATGTGACCGCCGTCTGCATATGGCGACGGTGAGCAAGTTTTTAACGGATCGCGGTGTTGACCGCATGAGATACGGATACTTCAAAATGAAGGATTTCCTGGCGGATATGGATTTTATTGAACTGGAGGAACAGGTTCTCGGCGGCGTGCCGCAGTTTATGGTGACTATCCATGCCGACCGCGCTGTACCCGCTGCGCCTGTGTCCACACCCACACCTGTGAGGAGCGTGCAGAGCTACGAAAAAACGCCGACGTATGAAAGACCGCAGCACAAGGATATTTCAACAGAGCGCGGGATACCGTCGGGACGGCTGTCTGATTTCTGCAATCTTCCCGCGAAGCCGATGTCGATTCTTGAAAACTACGCGTCTGAAAAGGGCTTTCAGACTGATTATTATCGTCTTATCGACACGCTCAACGAGGATTATGAGAACGCGCGGCTGAACGGTAAGGTTAAGAGCTATGATTCAAAGATAATCTTTCCGCTGCGCTTCAACAGAGATGACGGTTCGCCGGTGGAGCTTACCTTAAAGCCCAGCGCATATGAGGGAAAGGGCTGGTTTTTGTATTTTGTGGACACTGTTGTCCGCGAAAGGAGCGGGTTTTCCGGAGACCCCGGAAAGCAGCTGGAGAATTTCGCGTTTCTCGGCAGCTGGTCGGGCTTCCTTTCGGAGCTTGCCAACAAGGCGGTCGATGAGCAATGGGATTTTGTTGAAGGACCTAACAGAAGATATCAGATACTACAGCAATATATCAAGTATACGTTCAGCCGGCTGACACGTGAGAAGAAGATCTGCATTTCCGGCGATAAGCAATTTGCGGCGTTCAACACGGGACTTGCGGACAATCACTATGACGATATTTACGCGTGCTTTACGCAGAACGATTCCGTAAGCGATACCGAGTGGAGATTCGCCGGATTCTGCACGGCGGCGTCAGGGGGACTCGGCAAGCAGCTGGTGAATTACTTTAATCCGCTTCCAATGCCGCCATCGTACTTCAAGCACAACGAGGATCTGTTCTTTGATCACACAAAGCAGCTTCATACCGACTTCGAGCATATCATAATCGACAATATAAAGCGGCTTCCGATCCAATTCCTGTATGATCAGTTTTTTGATAATGTGGAAGCGAGGGAGCTTGTTGAGAAGATACGCGAGTGCTCAGACAGATATATCAGAAACTCGCTCTACAGCGATCTTAAGAGCATAATATTCGACAACAGCCGATTGTTTATGCGTATTCAGAACCGCATAAAGGATTCGATCGAGCTTGCGAGAAAGCGCGTGAGGTGGAACTACAAGACCGCCGTGCCGTCGTATTTCCCGAAGCGCGATTCTATGTCGCTTATGCTGCCGCTGGCGCTTCAGGACGAATCAACGCCCGATGTTGCTCTTGTGGTAGAGCTTACGCGCTCGGGAAGCTATCAAGGGCAGACGATCCTTACTCTACCGCAGGCGTATATTGACGCGCGGCTTATGTGCAGACTGACGGGCGACTGGCTGGTTCCCGAGAAGCTCATTTCCATAGTCGGGGAGGAACATGATTTCTCGGCTTCCGAGGAAGAGCTGGCGGATATGGAGTAATTATGTTTGACATAGAGAAGTTTAACTCATATGATCTCGGAAAAAGCGTTATCGAAGATATGTGGTTCTGGGTCAGGGATGACGAAACATATACAAGCATGGGATTTAACGCAAGATTTTTCGATAACGCCGGGTGTCCGTTTTTCCATGTCGGATTCGATCTGTTCCCGGAGGAGTTTCCGTACCGTGAAAAGATCATCGGGGCGGAGATCGAGAGCATGGAGCTTTCGTCTGTCGAGCCGGAGCGGTACTCCGTCAAAATAACCTATAAGTACAACGGCGAACGTGGGGAGATGACCTTTCCCGCGAAAAAGCCGTCGTTCGAGCTGTATAAATATCTTGGAATGTCCTATCGGAATATGTATGATGTTTGGCTGAAGGATCTTGAAAAAAGCGCCTATGTCGAGAGCGCGGAATATTTCAGAGACGAGGAAACGCACGAGCTTGAAGACGGATTTTCGCTGAATATCAAGAGCTACGCCGATATTGAGGAGAAAAATCCTCAGTATAAGATCATGAAGGCGAGCCTGAGGCGGTGCGAGCTGTTCAAAAACGGCGAACCGTTTTTCAATTGGGCGGATACCGACAGCAGCAATCCGCACGAATTCTTTGATTTTGTTCATCACAGCAACGGGCACAGATATTTTCCGTTTCATATCGAGCTTTACGGCATAAGCTATCTGGATCTTGACAGCGGGGAAGTATATCACTACATTCCCGAGGGACAGCGGCACCCGGCAGAGTGGACATACGGTGAATCGTTTATCGTTACCGGAGTCAACTACGACAGGAAGACCGATCTTATCGCTTATGAAGGCTGTTACTGGGGAGGTTCAAACGATGTAATGGTCGGGGACTTCTCCGAGCCGCTGAACTTTGATCCGCATCTGATCTCCGTTCATGAGATCATTGATCCCGAGTGGGAGGAAATCGACGATATTGATTTTGTTCGGTTTGAGGGCGGGGAATTGGTAGTCAAGTGCGATTACGAGACGGAAAAGACAGTTTCGTGCGCGGTGTTCCTAGAAAAAATCAAAATGTCGGGAGAGATGGTATGACTCGAAGAAAGGTATTTTCTGTGATCGCTGTGGTTTTATCGCTTATTACACTATCGGCAGCGGCGAGCTGGTGTTCAGCATCATCGGAAGTTATACTTGCTCTCTCTGATTTGGATGAACCCAACTATATCAGTGAATCAGATTTTTCATTCAGTATGATGATCAGCGTATTTTCTTATATTTGGGGCTTTGTCCATTTCGGTGCTAATTTTGCTACTGTGATCGTTTTGTCATTGGGCGCATGGGCGATTTTCGGATTTAATTCGGTAAAAAATTATTCCGATATTGCAGATGATGAGATCAAGTTTTCGATGAGGTTCTTTCGTATCTCATTTGCGGGAACATTGGCGGCGGCAATGATTATCATGACAATTCGGTCTGTTGATCTGAGAAACGGCGTACCGTACTTAGCACTGTTGTATTGCTGGGAGAATCCGTTTTTTATGTGGCTGTTTTACATAAGGAGATTCAAGAAAAGATAAACGGCTTGATGATAAATATCCGCTCTCAAAATTCTTCGAGAGCGGTTTTTTTGTGAGAGAATCGGCTATGTTCTGCGTTTAATAAATGAAGGGCGATGAAGTAAATATATCAGTTTTTGCAGCCAAACTAAGTGAACGTATTATCCGCTGTGCGGAAAACGCTGAAGCGGAGCAACAGCTTTAGAATGCGAAAACTGATCTTTAATTGGGGTGATCCGATGGATGCAAACGGCGCGGAATGTTACAGAAGATTTCTGGACGGCGACAACGACGGCATGGTCGAGCTGATACGCGGCTATAAGGACGGGCTGATACTGTATCTGAACGGGTTTGTCGGGAATATTCACACCGCCGAGGATCTGATGGAGGAAACGTTCGTCAAGCTGGTCGTAAAGAAGCCGAAGTTCAGCGAGAAATTTTCGTTCAAGACGTGGCTGTACACCATTGCCCGCAACGCGGCTCTGGACTGGCTGCGGCGAAATTCAAAAAAATCGGATACCCCTGTTGACGAGCTGGAGCTTGCCGACAAGGAGAACCTCGAACTCTCGTACATAAAAGAGGAGCAGAAGATCATGGTGCACCATGCTCTCGCGAATCTTAAGGCCGAATACCGGCAGGTGCTTTATTTATCGTTTTTCGAGGAACTTTCCAATGAAGAGACCGCCGCGGTTATGCACAAGTCCAAGCGGCAGGTCGAAAATCTGCTTTATCGTGCTAAAAAATCACTTAAAAACGAACTCGAGAAGGAGGGCTTTACCTATGAAGGATTATAAAAATGTGGCGGAGGACGTTTTCCGCCGCAGTGAAGAGGTCATTGAAGAAAATAAAAGGCGCAGGCGCAAGCGTATGGAGATCGGCATTTCCGCCGCGTGCTGGGCTGCTGTCGGAGCGATTGGATTCGGTATATGGAGAAGCTCGGGGCTGCGTGTTTCGGACAATGTGATCTCGGCAGGAGACTCACCTAATGATGTCGTTAATCATGTTGATGAATTCACTGCCAACAGTCAAGGCAGTTTGGTAGGCAAGGAACCGAGTCCGGGGCTTTCGCCGGATTATCCGGTATTGGATAATGAATATATCGACAAAGACGGTATAGATATACGGTGCCGTCCTATCATTCATCTGCCGATGCAGACTGCAGACCGTGTGATCGGAAATCAGGTGCTTTTCACGGGAAAGCTTCAAGAAAAGATAACACCCGAAGGAAGGATCAACGGAGAGCTGTTCGATGTGGTCGTTGAGTACTACAAGGACGGGGAGCGTGTCACTCCATCACCGGAGCTGCTTCATTTTGAGCGAGAAAGAACCGGCATAGGATTTGAGCTTAATATCGACACCGAAACCGGCATAAGCTATATGCGCTGTCCGGGAATAACCTGCGATATGCTGGCGGAGAAATTGACTCCGTATGAGGAGTACGGCTGCATCGTTTATCTCACCAGCGACTTTTCAGACCAGATTGCCAGAAATAACATCAAGATACTCGGTCGTATCAGCAATATCGATGTTGAGGTCGAAGAACCCGAACATTCTCCCGATAACGGAACGGCTGTTGTTTCGGAAGCGCTGAAAAAGGCTGTCGAGACATATGGCAAGGAAGATAATAACGGTGAGATCAAGTATGATGTGATCGTGGAATATCACAAAGCCGGTGAGCGCGTTGAGACCACAGAGGAGATCTACGCATATGAGCAGGCAAGGGGATCCAAACTCGGTTTTGAATCTCACAGCGATGATTTTGGAGCGACTTGGACGCACCGTCTTCACAAGCTGATGACTGTTGACGAGATCGAGAGCTTTGAACCTGGCGCGGAATACGGCTATGTGCTGCACCTTCGCGGCGCTTACCTCGGAAAGCCGTATGAGCTGATGGATAATATCATCAACGGCTTGTACAATAACGGCGTTTATTTTGAATAAAGGAATTGCCCTTATGCTTTAGACATAAGGGCAATTTTTTTAAGAAAGTCACTTACAAATATTATTGAAATATGCAATAAGACATATCGTGCTATTTTTGACGTTCTTTATTATAGCTAAAAAAGACCCGAGACTGCCGTCTCGGGTTTTTGATCATCTTAGCTCAAAATGACCTGACACATTGAAGATCAATGCGGTCATTTTACAGCCGCTGAGCTCCTTGCCCTGTTCAAGTATATTTGAAACCGAAGAGCCGATAGCACTCAGCCCGATGAGCTTTTTGTAAAGGTCATTGGTTCGGTCGCCGAAATAGCCCGAGTCAAATATACCGAACATAAGATTCCCGAGCGGATAGAAGTCGGAAAGCTGGTTTTTGTATACCGTTACCGTTTCTTTGCCTTCCGGCGCGATCTGAACCTGTTCGGAGAAGTGTATATCGCCGAACGCGCGTTCCGCGCAGATCTCGGGAAGAAAGCTGAAACATTCCTCGGCAAGCGGACCGTCCTTCAACATTTCCGCCATATTTCCGAGAAGTTCGTCATACTGCTCCTGTGAATCGCACTTGGCGAACAGCTCCAGAGCGGTCTTTACCTTTTCGCGGAGCTCCGGGATCTTGTTCATGCGGTAGCGGTAGGGGAGCAGTGTCTGAGAATCCTGCTTGATAAAGAAGAACAGCTTCTGTGAACAGAAGTTCGTTACCTCAAACTTGGCGGCTATGTCATAAACAAGAGCGCTCAGCTCTTCACTGGGTACATCGTTCACGCGGCATTCACCTGTGATGTTCTCACCATCCGCGCCGACCGCTTTGCAGGCGTAGACCTTGACGTATGTCATGCGCTGATTTCCGAGACGCTTTATTATGCCGTCCTTGAGAGCGTTCCAATACTGCTCGAAGTCGGGTTCATTATTGTCGCCCATGCCGACTATATTGCTGCGATACACCCTCCAGCTGTGCGGCTTGCCCGCGAATTCGCTTTCGATCATAATCGGATTCGTGTTGTTCTGCATAGCGCCGATGCCGTCCATAAACGCGAACATAAACGATCCTGTGGCTGTGCCTATTGCCGTTTTCTGATCGCTGCCCAATCCGGCGCAGCACTCGAAAAGCGGCTCATCCCAATCGGGACATTTGATGTAGAAGTTCAGAACAGCGCTTCTGTCGGTAAGATCCTCGATCTCGGGCGTGATCGTGACATTCCAATCGGAGATGACGACCTGCTCGTCACGGATCTGAGTATTGACCATTTCGCCCAGACATTTGTTCAGCGTATCAAGAACGTCCTTAAGAGGGTCGTAGCCGTGATGTTCTTCGGTTTTTTTCTTGTGACCGAACATTACAGCTCCTTGACGATCTCTCCCATCAGACCGGGAGTAGCGCCGATAGCGTTGGACTCGTCGGTGTCGATGTGCATAGCGTCCGCAAAGCTGTCGCTTACTCTTACTACAACATCACCGAGAACAGCAGCTCTGCCGTTGGTGCTGCACTTTACCCATACGGTGTCCTTGTTCTTTACGCCGAGCTTCTCAGCGGTAGCGGGGGTGAGGTGAATATGGCGCTTCGCAACTATAACGCCCTCCTTGATCGTTACCTCGCCTGCCGGCCCCTTGAGTGTGCAGCCGGGAGTACCCGCAGTGTCGCCGCTCTCACGAATAGCGATATCCAGACCGATGGAACGAGCGTCGGTAGCGGAAAGCTCTACCTGATCGCCGCTGCGGCACGGTCCGAGAATGGAAACGTTCGCAAGCTCCTTCTTGGGACCTACAACGGTAACGCGCTCATTGCTGGCATACTGACCTGGCTGTGAAAGATCCTTCTTCTTGGTAAGCTCGTAGCCCTTGCCGAAAAGGATCTCGAGGGTCTCCTTGGTTACGTGTACGTGACGTGCCGATGTTTCGATAAGAATTTCGTTCATTGTGATTTCCTCCGTAAATTTAATTTTATTTCCCCTAAATTTCAAGAAAATTAGCAGCTGAAAAAACCTTTGTATGCGGGGTTCTTACGGGCGGAGCCCTTAAGCGTGGGCGGCGCGGAGCCCCTCGTCTCCCACTATCCACGAGAGAGGATCATTCAAGCTGATATTTTCTTTTCTAAAGGAAATATTTACTTACACTTCCATTATACAACTTTTGAATAAAAAAATCAAGGAATTTTTAAAAAACTATTGCATTTTTTATAAAAGTGTGCTATAATCTGAAAATGAGAATCAATATCAAATTAAGACGGAGAATATATGCTGTCTCTGCCGCCGGCGGAGATATATTTATTAAAATAGAAATTTTTTGGAGATATCATGGATAAGAACAATTATAATACAAAACAGCGCGACGAAATAGTCGAGTTTTTCAATCAGCACCGCGGAAAGTGCTTTACCGCAAAGGAACTGATCCGCAGCGGGGAACTGTCCTCGGGAGAGGCTACCGTGTACCGCACGCTGTCCCGGCTCACCAATCAGGGCATACTAAAGCGGTTTACGGA
>JAIEDJ010000306.1 GCA_029068025.1 Oscillospiraceae bacterium
ACAATATATATATATATATATATATAATGGTACTTGTATGGAAGAATTTCCGAAAAACATCGAAAGGAACAACAAAAATGAAGAAGAAAATTTTAGCCGTTTTTGTTTGCGCGGCAACGGTACTCAGTCTTGCGGGGTGCGGAAATAACGAGCAATCCGCGCCTGTGAATACAAGCAGTATAACAAGTCAGAATCCCGACAGATCGACATCGTCAACATCGGAGATGACAAGCAGTGTGCCTCAATCGGACACCTCCTCGGATAGCGAACCGGAAAGCAGCGTGCCGTCACAGCCTGCGGCAAACGAAAAAGATTACAAATGGACAGTAAGCAGGGACGGTTACGGAAATGAAACAATTTTCGGCATCACATACAAAGGCTCCGATGAAAACGTTATTTTTCCCGAAACGCTGGGAGGAATACCGATTTCGAGCGTCAGCGGATTTAACGGCAACATAGATCTTAAGAGCGTGACTATTCCCGCGAGTATTGATAAAATCGACAACAACGCATTTGGAGGCTGCTTAAACCTTACCGAGGTCATATTCCTTGGAGATGTTCCCGATTTTACTTTGGATTCTTTTAAGGGCACGCCTTGGCTGGAAGTCAGAATGGCGGAAAACACTACTCCCGGCTTGACGATCATAGACAATGTTCTGGTGGCGGCAGACAAAGAAATTATATCAGGGGATGTTGTTGTCCCGGATGGTATAGTTCGGATTTGTTCTTCCGCTTTTTGGGAATGCAGCAAGATCACAAGCATATCGATCCCCGATAGTGTGACCAAGATCGGCAAAGATGCGTTCTTCAATTGTTCAAATATGACGAGCGTAACGCTTCCGAAAGGCTTGACCGAGATAAACAATGGCGTTTTTTCGTGTTGCGATTCGCTTAAAAGTGTAGACATTCCGTACGGCGTGACTACTATCGGCGACCAAGCATTCAGTATGTGTCACGCCGTTGTAAATGTCCCGGAAACTGTCAAGGATGTTACGGTATCACATATTTCCACCGCGATATTCAAAGGCAAAAGATATGAATATTGTGAGTACTCCAGAGAATTTTGGGACGACGTAAAGCAAAATGCCATTATGATGGAGTTTGAGGGCAAGGACTTTATAATCACAGACAACATTCTTATGAAGATCAACCCCAACGCAACGAAGATCGAACTTCCCGACAGCGTTGCCGGTATCGACGATAATGTCGCTGAACGCTGCAAAAACGATGTTATTATTACATTCAAGGGAAAAAACTACAACATCAAAAATCTTGACAAGCTCAAAGCCGATATAAGCGCCGCGTAAAACAGCGGTTCGGTTGTTTATAGTATTTGTATGGAAGAACATTCCAAACATTGAAAGGAATTGCAATATGAAGAATAAAATTTTAGCCGCGTTTGTTTGCGCGGTAACAGTACTCAGTCTTGCGGGGTGCGGAAATAACGAGCAATCCGCGCCCGTGAATACAAGCGGTAAAACAAGTCAAAGCACAGACAGGACGACACCGTCGGCAGAGGATCCGTTGAATGGTGCGGAATACCCTTTTGAGTTCAGCGTGGTCGATCCAAGCGAATGGTACTATGAAACTAAAACTGACGATAACGGCGAAAGCACGATTGAGATCAAAGGCTATTACGGTGAGAGCAAGAGGATCGAGATCCCCTCGGAGATAAACGGCAACAAAGTAATTGGTATCGGGTCATTTATTGCCGGAAACACAGATATCACAAGCATTACCATTCCCGAGTGCGTTACCTATATTGCTCAGATGGCGTTCTCCGAATGTTCAAAGCTCAGCGAGGTAACATTTAAAGGAGAACCTCCGGAATTATACGGCGGTCTTATTCACGTCTTTGAGGGAACGCCATGGCTGGAAGCAAAGAAAGCGGAGGGTCCCGAGCTCATTGTGATCGGAGGCGTTTTGGTAGACACGCTGGAGTGTGAGGGCGACGTTATTATTCCCGATAGCGTTAAAAAAATCGGCAACAGCGCATTTTATCGTCAGGAATCGATCACAAGCGTGACTATACTCGGCAGCGTGACCGAGATCGGCGAATACGCGTTTAATTATTGTACTAATTTGGTAAGCGTGACTATGCCGGACAGCTTGACCGAGATCGGATACTCCGCGTTTTCGCAATGCTTTAAGCTAAAAAGCGTAAATATCCCTCAAAGCATTGTCAAAATCGGAAAAAGCGCTTTTGATTATTGTGATAATTTAGCGGGAAGCATTACCTTGCCCGACGGTATAAAGGAGCTGGATGTTTATTCATTCGACCCCAACAACGTGGAGCTGGTATACAAGGGCACTGTTTACAGTGGCAAAGACGGTTTTAAACAGTTGTGTAAAGCCATAGAGCAAAACGCAATTGCCTAGTAATTTTTAAGGCAACGCTGAACAATTCAGCGTGCAGATAAACCCTTTGAACATTAATCTTGGCTTGAGCACAAGCGCCCAAGCCAAGATCGACAATTTAAACGTGCAGGGGAAATTTCAAAAAGCAGTCCCGCTCGGCGCAGCGGAACGCGAAGCGTGTAGCGGAGCCGAGTGGGGCTGGCTAGGGCAGTGCGCAGCACTGCCCGCTTTTGAAATTTTTTGATAAACAACCCCTTGTCAACATTCTAAAACCAGCCAAGATCAACTTTTCAAGGCTTTATCTACAAGCTGTGACCTCCACCGTATCGGCGGAGGTTTTTTCGCGTCAGGTGACTAAACTGCCGGACTTTTGTCAATGCTGTGGAATAAAATCATAATTATTATATAAAAAATTTTACTTTTCCCCTTGACAAATTATTCCGTTTGTGTTATAATATTAAAATGTCATAATGGAGTTATAGGCTAACTATGCCCAAAATTCCGGTGCAGAACATAAGTAAGGCGGCGTTGTGACGCGGTTTTTCGGTGAAAAACTCTCCGACCGCCAAACAAATCAAGACCCAAGTGAGGCGGGGGAGTCGGCGAGCGTTTTCGCAGAAAACGCGAATCGGCTCCGCGAGGGCCGAGCGCAGCTCAGCCCGACCGCCGAACGAATGTAAATAAGGAGTGATTAAGCCGATGGTGAATACAAAGCCCGTGCAGTCGGGAAGAACCACAAGACAGAGCTTCTCTAAGATCAATGAGGTCATCGATATGCCGAACCTCATCGGTATTCAGAGAGATTCTTATGAATGGTTTCTCACCGATGGAATCAAAGAAGTCTTTAAAGACGTATCTCCGGTCATGGACTCGAACGGCAAGTTTGAGCTGTCATTTGTGGACTATCGCCTTGACGAGAATACCAAGTATTCTATCGAGGAATGCAAGGATCGTGACGCGACATATGCCGCGCCGCTGAGAGTTACCGCAAGACTGCTCAACAAGGAGACCGGCGAGATCGTCGACAACGAGATCTATATGGGCGACCTTCCGCTGATGACAGAAAGCGGAACCTTTGTCATCAACGGCTCGGAGCGTGTTGTCGTATCTCAGCTCGTGCGTTCTCCGGGCGTTTACTACGGCTTTGATTATGATAAAACGGGTAAGAAGCTCTTCAAGGCGACCGTTATCCCCAACCGCGGCGCGTGGCTGGAGCTTGAGATGGACGGCTCGGACGTATTCTATGTACGTATCGATAAGAACAGAAAGTTCCCGTGCACAACATTTCTGCGCTCCATCGGTCTTTCGTCGGACGCCGATCTGCTGAACAAGTTCGGCGACGATCCCAGAATAAGAGTAACCATCGAAAACGGCAAGGACAATACCAAGAACGAGGAAGAGGCGCTGCTTGAGGTCTACAGAAAGCTGCGTCCGGGCGAGCCCGCGACGGTGGATACCGCGCGCACCACGCTCGACAACCTGTTCTTCGATCCCAAGAGATATGATCTGTCCCGTTTCGGACGTTATAAGTATAATAAGAAGCTCGCTATCTCCTGCCGTCTTGTCGGCAGAAAGACAGCGGAGAACATCGTTGCGCCTCTGACCGGCGAGCTGCTGGCTTCCGAGGGCGACGTTATCACGCGCGAGAAGGCTCTTGAGATCCAGAACGCGGGCGTTATGGAAGTCACCGTATACCGCGACGAGGGCGAGGGCACTGTCAAGATCGTCGGCAACGGCATGGTCGACATTCAGGAGTTTGTCGGCGATATGGACGTGAAGTCTCTCGGTATCAACGAGCAGGTCAAGTTCGGCGTACTCGCGGAGATACTCGAGGAAGCCGGCGACGACCGCGAAATGCTCGCGCAGCTCATCGAAAAGCGCGCAGACGAGCTTATACCCAAGCACATCACGCTGGAGGATATCTTCGCCGTTGTCGGATATTTCACCAACCTCAACGAGGGTATCGGTGATATCGACGATATCGACCATCTCGGAAACCGCCGTATCCGCTGCGTGGGAGAGCTGCTCCAGAACCAGTTCAGGATCGGTTTTACGAGAATGGAGCGCACTATCCGCGAGAGAATGGGACTTCAGGCAAACGATTCCGAGAAGGTGTCGCCGTCCTCGCTGATAAACGCGCGTCAGGTGATTGCGGCTATGAAGGAATTCTTCGGTTCCTCGCCGCTGTCGCAGTTTATGGATCAGAACAACCCGCTTGCGGAGCTTACGCACAAGCGCCGTCTGTCATCGCTGGGTCCGGGCGGACTTTCGCGTGACCGCGCGGGATTTGAGGTTCGTGACGTTCACTACTCCCACTACGGAAGAATGTGTCCGATAGAAACGCCGGAAGGTCCTAACATCGGACTTATCTCCTACCTCGCGACCTTCGCGAAGGTAAACGTATACGGCTTTATCGAAGCGCCCTACCGCAAGGTCGACAAGGAGACGGGACGAGTTCTCGACGAGGTGGTCTACATGACCGCCGACGTTGAGGATAACTATGTAGTAGCGCAGGCGAACGAGCCGCTTGACGAGAACGGCTGCTTCGCGAGACCGCGCGTAAACGCGCGCTGCCGTGACGCGATCCTTGAGATAGAGCGCGAGAAGGTCGACTTTATGGACGTTTCGCCGAAGATGGTGGTGTCCGTGGCGACCGCGATGATACCATTCCTTGAGAACGACGACGCAAACCGTGCTCTGATGGGCGCGAACATGCAGCGCCAGGCAGTTCCGCTGATGGTGACGGACAACCCGATCATCGGCACGGGTATGGAGTACAAGGCGGCTGTTGACTCGGGCGTTGTCGTATGCGCGCGTGAGGACGGTACAGTCACCGACGTGTGCGCGGATCGTATCGTCATCACCGACGACAAGGAGAACGAGCACGCTTACAGCCTTATCAAGTTCAAGCGCTCCAACCAGGGCAACTGCGTAAATCAGCGCCCGATCGTCAGCAAGGGCGACCGCGTTTCCAAGGGCGACGTTATCGCCGACGGTCCCGCTACAAAGTACGGCGAGATCGCGCTCGGAAAGAACGCGCTCATCGGCTTTATGACGTGGGAGGGCTACAACTACGAGGACGCGGTTCTTATCAACGAAAAACTGGTATACAACGACGTTTATACGTCAATTCACATAGAGGAATACGAGCTGGACTGCCGCGAGACCAAGCTGGGTCCGGAGGAGATCACACGCGATATCCCGAACCTGTCGGACGAGGTGCTGAAGGATCTCGACGACCGCGGTATCATCAGAATAGGCGCAGAGGTACACTCGGGAGACATCCTTGTCGGAAAGGTTTCACCGAAAGGTGAAACCGAGCTTACCGCTGAGGAAAAGCTGCTCCGCGCTATCTTCGGCGAGAAGGCGCGCGAGGTTCGCGACAACTCTCTGAGAGTGGCTCACGGCGAGAGCGGCATTATCGTGGACGTTAAGGTGTTCAACCGCGAGAACTGCGACGATCTGTCCCCCGGAGTAAACGAGAAGGTTCGCGTTTATATCGCGCAGAAGCGCAAGATCTCCGTCGGAGACAAGATGGCGGGACGTCACGGAAACAAGGGCGTTGTGTCGCGTATCCTCAAGCAGGAGGATATGCCGTTCCTGCCCGATGGCACACCGCTTGATATCGTACTGAACCCGTTGGGCGTACCTTCGCGTATGAACATCGGTCAGGTGCTTGAGGTTCACCTCGGCTACGTCGCGAGAGCGCTTGGCTGGAAGATCGCTACGCCTGTATTTGACGGCGCTCACGAGCAGGATATCCGCGCTCTGTATGACGAGGCGCGCGGCAAGCGCCATGATCTCGCGGGCGAGGATTCCGCGGGTCTGGACTTTACAAAGCTGCCGTGGACTTCCGACTGCAAGACGCAGCTTATCGACGGCAGAACGGGCGAGAAGTTTGATTCTCCCGTAACCGTCGGATATATGTACTACCTCAAGCTCCATCACCTTGTTGACGATAAGATCCACGCGCGTTCCACCGGCCCTTACTCGTTGGTTACGCAGCAGCCTCTGGGCGGTAAGGCTCAGTTCGGCGGACAGCGTTTCGGTGAGATGGAGGTTTGGGCGCTGGAGGCTTACGGCGCGGCATACACGCTCCAGGAGATACTGACCGTCAAGTCCGATGACCTTATGGGACGTCAGAAGACCTATGAGGCTATCGTAAAGGGCGACGACGTTCCCAAGCCCGGAGTTCCCGAGTCCTTCAAGGTTATGATAAGCGAGCTTCAGGGTCTGGGTCTGGATATCCGCATCCTCGATGAGGAAGGAACAGAGATCGACCTCAAGGAGGAGTTGGACGAGGACGAGGCTCCCGCATACGGCAGACAGTCGTTCGATTCCGAGTTCCGTTCCGATGAATCCGACTTTACCGCCGCGGGCTTTGAGGTCACGGACGGAGAGGACGTCGGAGGAGTGGTCCTTGACGATGACGACGAGGATTATGACGATTTCGACGAGGACTTTGACGACGGCATCGACGACGACAGCATTGAAAGCGACGATTTTGACGACGACGATTTAGGCGACGATGAGGAATAACGCGGCTTCCGCGTAGATAGGCGGCAAAGCCGCCGGTGCGGAAGGCGCAAATTGAGAATAACGCGGTTTTCCGCAATAGCCAATGCTGTGCAGCGAAGCTGAACAGCATTGGCGTGATAGTCAAGCCGCAAAGCGGCTTGACGGTGCGGAAACCGCAAATTCAGATAAGAGGTAACGTAAATGAGCTTTAGTGTTTTCGAGTCCATGAAAATCGGACTTGCTTCTCCCGATCAGATAAGAGCATGGTCTCACGGCGAGGTGCAGCGTGCGGAAACCATCAACTACCGCAGCCAGAAGCCCGAGAAGTTCGGTCTTTTCTGTGAGCGTATCTTCGGGCCGCAGAAGGACTGGGAGTGCAACTGCGGCAAATATAAAAGGATCCGTTTTAAGGGCAAGATCTGCGAGAAGTGCGGCGTTGAGGTAACGCGCAGCAAGGTTCGCCGAGAGCGCATGGGTCATATCGAGCTTGCGGCTCCCGTATCGCACATCTGGTATTATAAGGGCACGCCTTCGCGTATCGGTCAGGTTCTTGACCTGACTCCCAAAAAGCTCGAAGAAGTGCTTTACTTCACTAAATATATCGTTATCGATCCCGGCGAAAAGACGGGATTGGTGAAAAAGCAGCTGCTCACCGAGGAGGAATACAGCCAATACGCTTCCAAATACGCGGGAATAGACGCTTTCCGCGCGGGTATGGGCGCGGAGGCTATCAAGGAGCTGCTGACAGAGATAGATCTCGACGCGCTCGCCGACGAGCTTAAGGCGGAGCTGGAGGTCACGACCGCGGGACAAAAGCAGGTAAAGCTGCTTCGCCGTCTGGACGTTATTGAGGCGTTCCGCGCAAGCGGAAACCGCCCCGAGTGGATGATACTTGATGTTATCCCGGTAATTCCGCCGGATATACGCCCGATGGTCCAGCTCGACGGCGGACGCTACGCGACCTCCGATCTTAACGAGCTTTACCGCAAGGTGGTTATGAGAAACAACCGTCTGAGAGACCTTCTCGGCAAGAAAGCGCCCGATCTTATCGTGCGCAACGAGAAGCGTATGCTCCAGGAGGCTGTTGACGCGCTGATCGACAACGGCAGACACGGCAGAGCCTATACCGGTTCCAACAACCGCCCGCTCAAGTCGCTGTCCGATATGCTTAAGGGCAAGCAGGGACGCTTCCGTCAGAACTTGCTCGGTAAGCGTGTTGACTACTCGGGGCGTTCCGTTATCGTAGTAGGTCCCGAGCTGCGCATGGATCAGTGCGGTCTGCCCAAGGAAATGGCGCTGGAGCTGTTCAAGCCGTTCGTGCTGAACGATCTTGTAAAGAACGGCGTTTCTCCCAACATAAAGCAGGCAAAGAAGCTGGTTGAACGCGCGGACGATAAGGTGTGGGATTCTCTTGAAAACGTTATCAAGGATCACCCCGTACTGCTGAACCGTGCGCCGACGCTGCACAGACTCGGTATCCAGGCGTTCTCGCCTGTGTTGGTCGAGGGTCGTGCCATAAAGCTCCACCCGCTGTGCTGTACCGCGTTCAACGCGGACTTCGACGGCGACCAGATGGCAGTCCACCTCCCGCTATCCGTTGAGGCGCAGGACGAGGCGAAAACGCTCATGCTGGCGGCAAAGAATCTGCTCAAGCCCTCCGACGGAAAGCCTGTTACCGTACCTACACAGGATATGGTTCTGGGTTCGTACTATCTCACCATCGACAAGGCGGGAGAGAAGGGCGAGGGCAAGGTGTTCCGTGACGCAAACGAAGCAATCATGGCTTATCAGGACGGTATAATTTCGATCCACGCGGCTATCAAGGTGCGCGTGACAAAGGATCTCGGCGATACCGTCATCACGCGCATAGTTCCCACCACGGCGGGACGTATCATTTTCAACGAGCATATCCCGCAGGATCTGGGATACGTTGACAGAACCGATCCCGATCATCAGTTGGATTATGAGATCGGCTTCAAGGTAAGAAAGAAGGAGCTTGGTCAGATCATTGACCGCTGTCTGAAAATTCATGGCACGGCGACGACGGCACAGGTTCTCGACAAAATAAAGGCGATGGGGTACAAGTACTCCACGCGCTCGGGTATCACCGTCGCGGTCTGCGACGCGGAGATCCCGCCGCAGAAGGCGGAGATCATGGCAAGCGCGGATACCGCTATTGCGAAGATCAACAAGCAGTTCCAGCGCGGATTTATCTCCAACAGTGAGCGCAAGGAGAAGTTTATCCAGATCTGGAACAACGCGACCGATGAGGTATCCAACGCGCTTACCGCGAACCTCGATCAGTACAACAACATCTTTATGATGGCAGACTCCGGAGCGCGTGGTTCTACGGCTCAGATCCGTCAGCTGGCGGGTATGCGCGGACTTATCGCGAACACCTCGGGTGCCACCATTGAGATGCCTATCAAGGCAAACTACCGTGAAGGTCTGAACGTTCTGGAGTACTTCATTTCCTCCCGCGGCGCGCGTAAGGGACTTGCCGATACGGCGCTCCGTACCGCGGACTCCGGTTATCTGACCAGACGTCTGGTCGACGTAGCGCAGGAGGTCATCATTCGCGGCGACGACTGCGGAACGACAAACGGCATTGAAGTATACGAGATCCGCGAGGGCGACGAGCTGGTTGAAAAGCTGGCGGAGCGTCTTGTGGGACGTTTCCTTACGGACGATTTCACCGCTCCCGGCGGCGCGTTCACGATCAGCAAGGATAAGCTGCTGACCGACGCGGACGCGGATAAGATCGTTAAGTCGGGCGTTGAGAGAGTGAAGGTTCGCTCCGTTCTGACATGCGAGCTTGGAAACGGCGTTTGCGCGAAGTGCTACGGTATGTCGCTTGCAAACGGACAGATCATAAACCGCGGAGAGGCGGTCGGAACGATCGCGGCGCAGTCTATCGGCGAACCCGGTACGCAGCTTACGATGAGAAACTTCCACACGGGCGGTATCGCCAACGCGGAGGATATCACGCAGGGTCTGCCGCGTGTTGAGGAGCTGTTCGAGAGCCGTCACCCGAAGAATGCGGCTATCATCACAAGAATTTCGGGAACCGTAAGGTTCGAGGAGATCAAGAAGACCCGTCACGCGGTCATCACCGCGGAGGACGGCACCGAGGAGGCGTATGCCGTTCCGTTCGGATATCGTCCGAAGGTTCAGGACGGCGACGTTGTTGAGGCGGGCGATCCGCTGACAGAGGGTTCTATCAACCCGCCCGACGTTCTTGCTGTCAAGGGCGAGAAGGAAGTCCAGAACTACATCATCAGCGAGGTTCAGAAGGTTTACCGCCTGCAGGGTGTTGATATCAACGATAAGCATATCGAGGTCATTGTGCGTCAGATGATGCGCAAGGTGAGAGTACTCGATCCGGGCAGCAGCACGCTGCTTGGCGGAGCGGTCATCGGAAAGCCGGAGTTCATGGAGGCGGAGAAGGAGATCAAGGCGCGCATCGCGGAGGGCGAGGATCTTCAGCTTCCTGTATGCGAGCCCGTTCTGCTCGGTATCACCAAGGCGTCGCTCGCGACCGACAGCTTTATGTCGGCGGCATCGTTCCAGGAGACCACGAGAGTGCTTACAGAAGCGGCTATTCGCGGAAAGACCGACCCGCTGTCCGGTTTGAAGGAGAATATCATCATAGGCAAGCTGATCCCCGCGGGTACCGGACTGAGAGCGCAGGAAGCGGCTGCCGCAGCCGCAGAGGAGCCTGCCGCGGAGCAGGAAGCACAAGCGGAAGAGCATACAGAGTCCGAGGCCGGTTAATACTGATTTTTCCTCGAAAATGTATAAAATGCACAAAAAATTGTGTTAAAATTTGATTTATTCGGCGTTTGTCACGAGGTTTCAGAAAACCGCTTGACAAGCGCCGCTCTTTATTGTATAATATAAGTTGTGTTTTAGTATGTTTTCCAGCTTGTGGGAAATAATAATATCGGCTGTAAATTTCAAAAAGCGATTCCGCAAGTGGGTTTCGCACAGCGAAACACGCTTGCGGAATCGGCTAGTGCAGTGCGAAAGCAACGCCGTTAATGAGCGTTTCAAGAAATGCAACCTTAATACGGCGTTGCTTTAGGCACTGCACGGTTTTGAAATTTTTTGATAAACTGCCCCTTGTCAGCATTATAAAACCAGCCGAGATCAACATTCAAGATATCAATTCACAAGTTGGTGAAACTGCGCAAGAGGTTTTGTTGAGCGATAAAGCAACAAAGAATGATCCAAAAAGCGGACGAGGACGAAAGAGTTTTCACAGAAAATTCTTTCGTGCTCGCTGATCCGCGAGTGATTTATAATTCAGGAGGTGAAAATAATGCCTACGTTTAACCAGCTTGTCCGCAAGGGACGCGAGGTTTCTGTAAAGAAATCCAAGTCGCCGGCTCTGCAGAAGGGTATGAATACTCTCCGCAAGCAGCAGATCGACCAGCACTCCCCCCAGAAGAGAGGCGTGTGCACAGCTGTTAGAACTCAGACTCCGAAAAAGCCTAACTCCGCGATGAGAAAGGTTGCCAGAGTTAAGATTTCCAACGGCTATGAGGTTACGGCTTACATTCCCGGAATCGGACACAAACTGCAGGAGCACTCCGTCGTTCTTATCAGAGGCGGACGTGTTAAGGATCTCCCCGGTGTGCGTTACCACATCGTGAGAGGTACTCTCGATGCTCAGGGCGTCGACAAGAGAATGCAGGGACGCTCCAAGTACGGTGCGAAGCGTCCGAAGGCAGGGAAGAAGGCGTAATCGTTTCCCCTATAAGCTGGCAGATGGCATTATTTGAAATAAAGGCTCGTTCTTTATTATCGGCTTCTGCACAGCGGGAGACTTGAGCTTTCGAGTACCTGAGATCTCAATTTTTTTGAAGGAGGGAAGTAAAGTGCCAAGAAGAGGTAATGTTCCCAAGCGTGAGGTGCTGCCGGATCCGCTTTACGGTTCGGAGTTGGTAACAAGACTTATCAACAACATCATGCTTGACGGAAAGAAGGGCGTAGCCCAGAAGATCGTTTACGGCGCGTTCGAGATCGTTGCCGA